>NCFD01000130.1 GCA_002281005.1 Acidocella sp. 35-58-6
GCGGCATCGCGCCCACCGCCTCAAACGCCGCTGTCAGCACAAACACCGCCACCACCGCCGCCATCGGGCCGGAGATAAAGCCAATCAGCAGCGCCAATAAAATCCCGCTTTGTGCCAGCAAAAATCCGATCACGTTCAAGCGGCTGATCCGGCTTGCCAATTCACGCTGCGCCGCCAGCACCGCCGATTCCCGCGCCTGCACCATCGCCAGCATCCGGCCTTCGGCTGCAAATATTTTCACTTCCCGCAAACCGCTCAGCGCATCCAGCGCGGCGTTGCGCAGCCCCGCCATCGCCAATGACGCCCGCCTGGCATTATCGCCCGCCAGCCTTGCCGCCCGCCACGGCAAAACCACAGCCACCACCACAAACAATGGCAACACCAGCAACGCCCAGACGCTTTCATGGTGCAGCACCACCAGCAAAATCGGCAGCAGCATCAGCACGCTCAACCCCGGCACAATGATCCGCAGATACAAGCCATCCAGCGCCTCAACGTCATTCACCAGCCGCGCTAGCGCATCACCCGCGCGTCGCATTCCCAAACCACCGGCAGCGCTATGCGCCAGGCCCGTAAAAAACCACACGCGCACGCCACCCAGGGCGCGGAACATCGCATCATGCGTAACCAGCCGTTCCAGATAGCGCAGCACCACCCGCGCCACACCGGCCATTTGCAGCGCCAGCGGCACCAGCAGCACACCGCCCAGCACCGATGTTGCGGTATAACGCCCGGCATTCTGCATCAGCACGATGCCCGCCGCCAACGCCGCCAGCGCCAGTAGAGCGCCAAACGCCAGATACCAATAATGCGCCTGCCACAGCCTTAGAATTTTTGTAACCGGGTTCATGCCACACCCCGCAGCTTGGCGTGCCGTATCGCGTCCAAATCCAGCCGCCGCGCCCCGGTATCACGGGCAAATTCCATTGCAAGTACGGAATGACTCGCCAGCACCACCGTGCGGCCCATCGCCAAACGCTTCAAACTCTCCAGCACATCGCGCTCCACCGCCGGGTCCAGATGCGCCGTCGGCTCATCGAGCAATAACAATGGCGCATCCTTCAAAAACGCCCGCGCGATTGCAATTCGCTGCGCCTGCCCGCCCGAAAGCCCAAACCCCGCCTCGCCGATCGGCGTTTCCAGCCCCAGCGGCAATGCGGCAATCACCTCGCTCAGCCGCGCCAGCCGCACCGCCGTCGCCACCTCATCATCACTCGCCTCAGGCCTGGCGAATTTAATATTCTCACCAATCGTGCCGCCAAAAATCATCGGCTTCTGGCCTATCCAGCCAATCATCCGCTCCCGCGCCGCCGGGATCACTGTCGCCAACTCAATCCCATTAAACGTAACTTTTCCCGTTGCCGGTTCAATGAACCCCAAAATCAAATCAATGATGGTTGATTTCCCAGCCCCCGAAGCGCCGGTCAGCAGCAATGTCTCCCCGGCGGGCACCCGGAACGACAGATGCTCAAGCACCGCCCGCTCCTCCCAGCCAAAGCTCACATCCTCAAAGGCTAAAGTCACGCCATGCGCCGCCACGCTGCGAATTTCCACCGCCCCGATCAAATCCGGCATCGGCGGCAAATTCACCAAATCCTCCGCCACCGCCTGCGCCGCCATCCGGTCCTGATACACCGCCGCAAAGCTTCGCAACGGCGCAAAAAACTCCGGCACCAGCAGCAACAAAAACAATGCCACCGGCACCAAGGCCGGTTGATCGCCCAATTGCCCGGCGAAACGAATTACAATCGCCACCAGCGATGCCGCTGCCGCTAAATCCAGCGCGGTTGACGATAAAAACGCCACCCGCAGCACCCGCATGGTGCGTGCCCGCAACTCATCAGCCGCCTTGCCGAGTGCCGCCGCTTCATCGGCAGTGCGCCCGGCCAGCACCAATGTGGAAATACCACGGATCCGGTCCAGAAACCTTACCTGCAACCGCGTCATTGCCACAAACTGCTGGCTCGCCGCCCGCCCCGCGCCGATACCCGCCAGCGCCATCGCCACCGGCACCAGCATCCCCGCCACCAACAATATCAACCCTGAGCGCCAATCAACGGCCAGTGCCACCACCCCGATCAACAACGGCCCCAGCGCCGCTAAATCGGTGGTCGGTATCCAGCGGGCGTGAAACCCATCCATCGCCTCCACCCGGTCCACCGCCACTGATGCAAGCTCGGCCGAATGCCGCCCCCGCAAGCCATTCGGCCCGGCTGCCAGCAATTTCTGAAACATATCGCTGCGCAACCGCCGCCGCGCCGCCGCCCCCATCTCAAAGCCCATCAGCTCAGCCTGGTGTAAACACGCCGCCCGCACCAGCACGCAGGCCACAAACCCCGCCACATCCCACGCCACATGCGACCCCAGCGCGGCCGGTAACAGCACCGAAGACAGCAAATTCGCCGCAAAAAACACTTGTCCCACCCCGGCCGCCATCTGGCCGAGCCCAAAGGCCACCGGTACCAAAGCCGCCTTGCGTCCAATTTTTCTCTCTGCCGCCACCCAGGCTTTGGTTTTTGCACTCATGGCAGGGTAATTAGTCGGTTCACGCCAAGCTGCACAGGTGCTTCGGTCTCACAATAGCTGGACGCGCCCGCAAAATTCGCGCAAAGCGCCGCCTTATGCTGATCGCCAGAACAATAAACGACCTCAACACCGCCCGCGCCACCCTTGGTGCAGCACTCGGCTTCGTCCCCACCATGGGCGCCCTGCATGAGGGCCATTTGGCGCTCATCGAAGCTGCCAAAGCCAACGGTGCTAAGGTTGCCACCAGCATTTTCGTCAACCCCACGCAATTTGGCCCCAACGAAGACTTCTCCCGCTACCCGCGCACCGAAGACGCTGACCTCGAAAAGCTCGCGGCCGCCGGCTGCCATCTGGTCTGGCTGCCAAATGTTGCCACCATGTACCCGCCCAATGCTGCCACAACCATCACGCTCACCGGCCCGGCCACAAACTGGGAGGGTGCTATCCGCCCCGGCCACTTCGCCGGAGTCGCCACCGTCGTTGCCAAATTATTCGGCCAAGTCCGCCCCAGCCACGCCTATTTCGGTGAAAAGGATTTCCAGCAGGTGCAGGTGATTACCCGCATGGTATCGGACCTGTTGCTGCCGGTGGAAATCATCGCCATCCCCACCATCCGCGAGCCTGATGGCCTCGCCCTCTCCTCACGTAACCGCTTCCTTTCACCCGAGGACCGCGCCCGGGCGCCGATGCTTTACGCCACCTTACGCACCGCCGCCACCGCCATCAGCGCTAGGGAAGATGTTACAAAAACCATTGATTCCGCCTGCAACAATTTAACCGCCGCTGGTTTAGCCCCGGATTATTTTAACCTGGTTGATGCGCGTTCGCTCGAACCGATAACAAGTCTCACCGCCCCCGCCCGCATCCTGGCCGCCGCCAAACTTGGCCCGATCCGGCTGCTCGATAATATCGCCGTCGGCTGACGCTTCACTCCGCCGCCGCCCGCAGTGCCGCGCCCCCAGCCAGCGGTGCCAATGGCAGAGCCAGCACCAGCATCGCCGCCAGCATCAGCAACGGCGCCTCCGGATGCGGTGAGGTCACCGCCGCACAGCCAAATATCAGCACGGGTATCATTAAAGGCAGCGTAATCAGCGGCATCAACACCGCCGAGCGCCGCGCCCCCAGCGTGATCGCGCCCGCCATGGTGCCCAGCAACGAGAGCAGCATGGTTCCCGGCAGCAAGGTCAGCAGGAGCATCGGCACGGCCTCCGCCGGCATCCGCAGCATCACCGCTAGCGGTGCTGCGATCAGCAGCAGCGGCAAGCCGGTGGTCAACCAATGTGCCAGGGTTTTCATCGCAGCCACGCCACCTGCCGACAGGCCCGAGAGCAGCAGCAAATCCAGCGAGCCATCCTCAAAATCCGCCCCAAACAGCCTATCCAGCGGCAGCAGCGCCGCCAGCAGCGCACATACCCACACCACCCCCGGCGCAATCGCACTCAACGTCCGCGCATCCGGCCCCAGCGCGAACGGAAACAAAGTCGCCGCTATCACAAAAAACAGCAAAGCCGCCGCCGTATCAGACGCATGGCGCCAGGCCAGCCGCAATTCCCGCGCTAACAGCCGCCTCACAGGTTCAAAATCCCGGCCTCAGGTAACTCCAGCGGCGTATGGGTGCTGGCGATAATCATACCGCCGCCCTGCATATGCCTGGCAAACACCGCGCCCAGCATGGCAATCGAGCGCGTATCCAGCCCGTTGGTCGGCTCATCCAGCAGCCACAGCGGCGCCTTCGAGGCGATCACCCGCGCCAGCGCCAGCCGCCGCTTCTGTCCAGCCGAGAGCAATTTCGCCGGCAAATCCCGGAAGGATTCCAGCCCCACCGCCGCCAACGCCGCCGCATCGGCCACATGCTCACCCACGCTCAGCGCCAGCTTCACGGCGTCCAGATGCCCCAGCCAGGCAATCCGCTTGGCGTGCGTCGGCAGATCATCCAGCGCATTCTCGCCATTCCACAGCAACCGCCCAGCCGCCAGTGGTGTCAGCCCCGCCACCGCCCGCAGCAGCGAGGATTTCCCAGCCCCGTTCGGCCCGCGCAACAGCAATGCCCCGCCCGCTGGCACAGCAAAGCCAACATCGCGGAAAACCAGCCGTTCCCCGCGAAACACCGCCAAAGTTTCTGCTAATATCAGTGTAAGAAAACCTTTCGTAACAATAGACGGAGCCACCCGGCTATGGTTAAAGCCGGACGGTATTTACTGCTTTAATAGAAGGTAACATCATTCCATGACAGCCATCGGCCACGATACCCTTAAAACCTTGAAAACTCTGACCGTTGAGGGCAAGGACTATAAGTATTTCTCGCTGGCCGAGGCTGCTGATGCGCTGGGCGACATCTCCAAGCTGCCGCGCACCCTGAAGGTTCTGCTGGAAAACGTCCTGCGCTTCGAAAATGGCGGCAGCTACACCGTGAACGATGCCAAATCCATCGTCGCCTGGCTCACCAATGCTTCCTCTACCAACGAAGTCCCCTTCAAGCCCGCCCGCATCCTGATGCAGGATTTCACCGGCGTCCCCGGCGTGGTTGACCTCGCCGCCATGCGCGACGGCATTCTGGCCCTCGGCGGTAAGCCTGAGAGTAAACCCGCTGGTGCCGGTT
>NCFD01000131.1 GCA_002281005.1 Acidocella sp. 35-58-6
GACCGACACGTTTGAATTGATGCAGGCGGGGGGTGCCAAGGGGCTCACCGTGGGCGATGCCGGGCACGCCCCGGCATTGATGGATGAGCTGACCATTGGCGAAATCGCGAATTTTTTACAGCATTCCGCGTAAAAAGCTGGAGCCGTGGTTGAGGGCGTCGAAGGCGTGCAGGCCAAGGTCCTCGGCGAGTTTGGCGCAGCTTAGCTGGCCGCGCACTGAATTACCGTTGGAATCGAGCCGGGGTGAGAATACCGCGACTCCGATCTGACGGTTGACCACCGCCAGGATACCGCCGCCGACGCCGCTTTTGGCGGGCAGGCCCACCTTGCAAGCCCAGTCGCCAGCGCCGTCATACATGCCGCAGGTGAACATGACTGATAGCGTTTGGCGAACTGCATTCAACCCAAAGACGCGTTTGCCGGTCATCGGGTTGGTGCCGAGATTGGCCAAGGTGGCGCCCATCACCGCGAGGTCTGCGGCGGTCACCAGGATGGAGCATTGCTTGAAATAAACGTTCAGAACCTCGTCAACCGGCAGGGGGTACACATCCGCCGCGCGCAGCAGGTGGCCGATGGCGCGGTTGCGGTGGCCGGTTTCGCGCTCGGATTCAAAGACATTGTGATCAACATCGAGTTTGCGCCCGGCGGCCTGGCCGAACAGGTCGAGGATTTTGGTAAAAGCGTCGGCGCCCAGTAATTCCCGTAATTTGCCGGCCACCGCGATGGCGCCAGTGTTCACCATGGGGTTGAACGGGCGGTTGGTGCGGCCATCCAGCGAGATGGTGTTGAATGGATCACCACTAGGTTGCACGCCCACCACCTTGGCGGTTTCATCGGGG
Source organism: Acidocella sp. 35-58-6 (assembly GCA_002281005.1). Lineage (GTDB taxonomy): Bacteria > Pseudomonadota > Alphaproteobacteria > Acetobacterales > Acetobacteraceae > Acidocella. The sequence goes on from NCFD01000131.1 coordinate 840, forward strand.
CCGATCATGTCCAGCAGCAGCGCGTAGGTGAAGGCTTTTGAGATGGATTGGATGGTGAAAGGCACCGTGGCGTCACCCACCATCACCACCCTGCCGGTTGGCAGGCCGAGCGCGATGCCGAACTGGTTGGCGGGCATTTTGGCTAATTCAGGTATATAATCAGCCAGTTCGCCGGTCAGGTTGCCTGAATATTGGGCAAAAACCTTTTTAACGATGATCTCGAGTTCATCGGTGGCAGACGGGTCGCTTTCGATTGCCGCGAGTAATGAGCGGCGGCTGATTGTTTCATCCACGTGTCGCTAACTCCTGTTCAGCATGACGAATTCATACCATGAAACCGTCTGGGCACAGTGATCTGTGCCCTGCTCGGAATTGTAACAAGCAAGTGGTGTGCCGAATGATCCGGGTGACTATCCGCAAGGCTCGTGGCCGGAATGGGCGATGGCGCTGAATGCGGCTTGGCTGAGGTGGATAGGAACATAATGTGCGCCCAAGCCGCGCATCCATCGGTGAAAGGCGCGCAAATGGTTGCGTGAGCCTCTCTCCAGGCGTGCGAACACCATCAGGATGTCAGGCTTGTTGGTGTGCTGCGCGGCGTGTTGGAGGTCAGCGATGTCGAGTTCTTCAATGAGCAGCCCGACGCAAATTGCCTCCGATTCACTTTGCAGGCCGCGGGCCACCAGAGTGTCGTGCAGTTTTTGCATGGTGGGACTTTGGAACACGCCAGCATCGAGACGGCGGACCGGGTCAGGCAGGCCGTAGCGGTCCAGCAGGATCAGCAGCATGTCCATATGGGTTTGTTCGGAGCCGCTGATATTGCCGAAAGGCCGCAGGCCCCAGCGGTCGAACAGGCGCAAATAAACGTCGCGGGCGACTTTCTCCTCCTCGCGCATCGTGCTCAGGTTCGCAGCTTCCTCGGAGGTGAGTGCCTCAACCGGTGGGGCGGCGAAGGCGGGGTCATCCCGGTACAGGCTGCCACAGCCGCAATGGTGCCGCGCAGAGGGGGATGTTTGGAGAGCAAGGGGCATTGTTGTGTCCTGAAGGGCGGTCAGACGGCTGGGGTGGCTAGCTGGTCGAAGGCTTCAAGGGCCTGGGCGGCGTACATCGCCGACGGGCCAGCCCCCATATAGATGGACATAGCCATCGTCTCGAGGACTTCGGCGCGGGTGGCTCCGAGCTTGGCGGCCCCTTCGGCGTGATAGGCGATACACGGTGCGCAACGGGTGGCGACCCCCAAGGCCAGTGCGATCAGTTCCTTGGTTTTAGGGTCAAGTGCATCGCCACTGTGGGCGGCCTTGGCCATTTCCGAAAAGCTCTTCATGACATCAGGCGCACCCTGACGCAGGGACTTGATGCCGCCGTTCATGTTGGTGATGAGGTCACGCCAATTTACGATCATGTTCAATCTCCGGATCTAATGGAGTGAGCATGGGCCGGACGTGACGGACCGGCCTTGACGTGGGTCAAAGGCGTGGCAAAAAAACGGCCCCGAAGTAGGGGCCGTTTTCCAGAAAAGCCGGTTCCCGCCTGCGCGGTTACAGATTAATCAGCGGCCAGGGCCATTTGTTTGCGGGCGAGTGACTGGCTGACATAGCCTTCCACAGCCTCGGTCACTTTATCCGCATGGTTGGCAAATACGTGGTCAGCGCCTTCAAATACCCGGTAATCGATGGCGACGCCCTTTTGCAGGTTAAGTTTATCCACCAGTTTACGCACCGAAATTTCGGGCACCATTTCATCGGAATCGCCGTGGATCATCAGCCCGCTGCAAGGGCAAGGTGCCAGGAATCCGAAATCGTAGTGCGCAGCCGGTGGTGCCACTGATACCCAGCCGGAAACTTCCGGCCGGCGCATAAGGAGTTGCATGCCCACGAACGCGCCGAACGAATAGCCGGCGATCCACAGGCCGCCATGGCCGGGGTTGAGCGCCTGCATCCAGTCCAATGCTGCGGCGGCATCGTTGATCTCGCCCATGCCACCGTCGAACTTGCTTTGGCTGCGGCCCACGCCACGGAAGTTGAAGCGCATGACGGAGAAGCCGAGACGCTGGAATACCTGGTACATGGAATAGGTGATGCGGTTGTTCATGGTGCCGCCATGCAGTGGGTGCGGGTGCAAAACCAGCGCCAGCGGGGCGCCGCGTTCCTTAGCATGGTGGTAACGACCCTCGAGACGGCCTTCCGGCCCGGCAAACATCACTTCAGGCATACTATCACTCGTCTTTCATCAAATCCGTGTCACGCGGGTAATCTCGCCATGGTTGAAACTGGCGGTACGGAGCGCCATCTCGGCTTCCGATCGCGAGGCTGATCATGGGTAGATTACAGTTTGGGTTTCCCCGGGGTTGGTCTATATAGAGCTTTATTCACAGCTTTCCTACGGAAATGTCGCATGGCCCTTATGTTTTTAACCGAGACTGTCCGGGCGTACCGTGAGCGGGACCCGGCTGCCCGCTCGAACCTTGAGGTTTTACTTTGCTATCCGGGCCTGCATGCCGTGGGGATTCATGCGGTGGCCAATTTCTTTTGGCGGCACGGCTGGCACCTGGCTGGGCGGTTTACCTCACATATTGGCAGGTTTCTCACCGGCATCGAAATTCACCCTGGGGCCAAGTTGGGCCGCCGGTTTGTGATCGATCACGGCATGGGGGTGGTGATTGGTGAGACCGCCGAGGTTGGCGATGATGTGTATATTTATCATCAGGTTACGCTGGGCGGAACCAGCTCGACGGCGGGTAAGCGGCACCCGACCATTGGGAACAACGTGATCATCGGTGCCGGGGCGAAGGTGCTGGGCGCCATTTTGATCGGTGATAATGCCAGGGTCGGTGCCAATGCGGTGGTGGTGGCGGCGGTGCCGGCGGGAACCACGGTGGTGGGGATCCCGGCGCGGCCGGTCGAGCGCGACGAGAAACCGTGCTTCGATGCTTACGGGATTCCATCCGACCCCTGCCTCGACCCGCTGTTGCATGAGGTGGATTTGCTGCGCTCGGAGCTGACCGATTTGGAAAACCGGATCGCCAAGGCTGCACGCGAGCGTACGTTCTAAGACGCCATGATTTACCTGGATGCCAATGCCAGCGAGCCATTGCGGCCCGAGGCGCGGGCGGCGGCGCTAGCGGCGATGGAGGTGACGGGCAATCCGTCGTCGGTGCATCAGGCTGGGCGGGCGGCACGGCGGGTGCTGGAGGGTGCGCGTGAGAGCCTGGCGGCGCAGTTTGCCGCGCGGGCGCAGGATGTTGTGTTTACCTCTGGTGCGACGGAGGCCAATGCGCTGGCGATTCACGCGCTGGGACAGGGCCGGAGCGTGCTGGTAGGCGCTACCGAGCATGACGCGGTGCGGGCCGCGGCCCCCAAGGCAGTGGTGATTCCGGTTTTGCCAAGCGGGCTGGTGGATTTACTGGTGCTGGACCAGATGCTGGCTGAGCATCCAAACGCGCTGGTGTGCTTGATGGCAGCCAATAACGAGACCGGTGTGCTGCACGATATTGCGGCGGCAGCTTGGGTGTGTGCGGCGCATGGGGCGATTTTGCATGTGGATGCGGCGCAGGCGGCAGGGCGGTGCCGGGAGGACTGGCTTAAATTTGGCGCGAGTTCGGTGGCATTGTCTGGCCATAAGGCCGGGGGGCCGCTCGGCGCGGGTGCGCTGGTATTCTCGAGTGCTTACGGTGAGCATGTGGCTCCGTTATTGCGGGGCGGTGGGCAGGAACGCGGCTGGCGGGGCGGTACTCCGGGGCTTCCCGCGATTGCAGGGATGGCGGCGGCGTTTGATGGGCCCTATGATGCTATGAAGATCGCCGAATATCGTGATGAACTTGAAGCATTTTGTGTGGGGCTTGGTGGCCAGGTGATGGGTGCCGATGCGGCCCGTTTGCCCAATACGGTATGCGTGGCATTACCGGGTGTGCGGGCGGATACGCAGTTGATCGCGCTTGATATGGCAGGGGTGGCTGTTTCGGCAGGGTCGGCTTGTTCTTCCGGCAAGGTGGCCGCCAGCCATGTGTTGATGGCGATGGGGATGGGTGATCTGGCCGGGCAGGCGATCCGTGTCTCGTTGCCCTGGAATGTTATCCAGGCGGACTGCACGGCGTTTAAACAAGCGTATGAGATGATGGCCAAACGCGCCTTGCATCGCAACCCTGTTCCGCTTACCCAGGCGCAGTTTGCGAATTAAGGGGTTATAGAGATGATGTTAGAAAAACTTTGCATATAGCCAATGAAACCGATATTCCTTTTAGCATAGAAGGCAAATCGGTTATACTTGTGGATGATGTATT
>NCFD01000132.1 GCA_002281005.1 Acidocella sp. 35-58-6
GTCATGGAGGCATTTCGTAGCGTTGGGCTCGAGGAAATGGGCCGCCGGGCCACCGCTTTAAACAAACAGGTGCGACTCGCAGCACCTTACGGCGTGGTGGCGCAGCACCGGTACGACCCGCTGCCCGCACCGCTAACAGCCACCGAATTTGCGTTGTTAGAGGCCGGGATCAAGCAACGTGCGGGGGTTTTGAACAGCCTGCTTGAAGATTTGTATGGCCGACAAAGCGTGCTGCAAAATGGCCTGGTACCGCCCATTGAGGTATTTAAGAGTCGGCATTTTGTCCGCAGCCTATGCACCGGTACCCCGCTCGCCACGCCGCGGCTATCACTTTATGCCGCCGATATCATTCGCGGCACCGATGGCCGCTTTCAGATCGTCCGCGATCATACCGGGATCATACCAAGTTTTGGTCATGCGCTGACACTGCGCCGGGTCGCCTCAGGCACGGTTCCGGAGTTGTTTCGGGCAGGCGGGCTGCGCAGCCTGCGGCCCGCGCGCGAAATGCTGGTTGATCATTTGCAACGCGACAGTCAGGGCGGCATGGTGGCGATTCTCTCAGCCAGCGCTGGCAGCCCGGCGCAATCGCTCGACATGATGGACGATGCCCTGCTGGCACGTGCCCTGGGCGTGCTGCTAATTGAACCTGGCGATTTGGCTACCCGTGGCGGCGCCCTGCATGTAAAAACGCTCTCGGGCCTGCTGCATGTCGCGACACTAATACGTGGCCTGTCAGGCATTGAGCTAGACCCGCTTGAGCAAGGTGGCCGCCCCGGTGCCGGTATTCCGGGTGCGTTTGGCGCCATTCGCGCCGGGGTACTGAATATGCTCAACGCTCCTGGAAGTTCCTTGGCTGAAGTCCCTGAAATTGCAGCTTATATTCCTCAATTATTTGAAACATTTTGCGGTGCGGCACCACTGCTGCCTGCCGCGAAAGGCGATATTCTCGCCTCAGCCTCCAAGGCCCCCTTTGTGGATAGTTCCGGCCTTCTTTCCACGCCGTTGATGTTCCGGTTGTTCGGCTGGCACGACGGTACCGGGTGGCAGGTTCTGCCCGGTGGCCTGGCGTTTGGGCTTAATGAGGCGGGCACGCCTACAAACATGAAAGACATCTGGGTGCTGGACGCTGACGAGCCGCATTACTATTCAGGGGTCTCCCATTCCGAGCCACAGGCCCGCGTGCCGTTCCTGCCCGCCGCGCATTTGCCATCGCGGATGGCTGATAATTTGTTCTGGCTTGGCCGCTCGGTTGAACGCTTGGAGGCCGCCGCCCGCCTGTTGATGCTGGCCTTACCTCGGCTCGAAGCTGGTACGTCGTTGCCGCGTGATGCCGCCGAACGCAGCCTGATCACCCGTTGTCTCGCCAAAGCCCAGCTACTGCCTGATGATTTAGCAAGCGGGAATATTTCGGGCCGGTTGCTCCGGCAATCTCTGGCACGGCGCAAACCAATGGCAGCGCTGCTGCGGGAGGTAACGCGACTGGTGAACGCCGCAAGCGAACGGCTAAGCCCAACCATGCTGGCCACCGTACAACTGGCCTTAGACCAAGCCACCACGGCACTGGCACCGGATGAAGAGCAGGCGTTACCAACCATTTTGGGCTTTGCCGCCACCTTTGCCGGAATTGCCGCCGAAAATATGTCGCGCGATGGCGGCTGGCTGTTCCTTGAAATGGGCCGCCGGCTTGAACGCGCTGAGGCTTTCTCAGAAAGTTTGGCTATATTGCTTGATGCCCCTCCGGAGCGCCTGGAACCAGGTTTGGCGCTGGGTATTGAGCTTGCGGATTCGGTGCTGAGCTACGACCTTCGGCACGCAGGGATTTTGGCACCGGGCCCGGTGCTGGCGATGATTTTAGCTGACTCCGGCAACCCGCGCAGCCTGGGTTTTCAGTGTTCAGCGCTCCGCTGGTCGCTGGACCGGCTAGGCGCTGACGATGACGCCGAGTCCGCCCGCCTGCTGCACACGGAGGCCACCAAACTGGCCAGTGGCACCGCCGAACTCGCTGGGCCGCTCAGTGCCATTGCCGCACGGCTGCGGCTGCTCTCGGATCGGGTGCAACGGCGCTTCTTCACGTTATTGCCCGAAGCCCACCAATTGGAAGACGAAGAAGAAGTCATGGCAGGGACATCGTGATCTACCGGCTGCATCACGCGACCATTTATGAATATGCCGAGCCGGTGCTGCTGGGCACACATTTCATGCATTTAGTGCCGCGTGCTCGGCCGGGGCAGACTGTTAAGGAATCGGTGCTTGAGGTTTCACCAACGCCTGATAACCGGCGCAATGAAGTTGACCATTTCGGCAATTTCACGACCACAGTGTCTCTCACCAATCCACATAAGCAGTTCGTTGTTGAACTGAGTGCCACCATCGACGTGGCACAACCGGCACCACCGGCCCCTTCCAGCACCCCGGGGTTTGAGCAGATTGCGTCCGCAAGTGTAAACCGGGCGGACATTGCCGAATACACGCTGCCGAGCGCCTTGGCGGCGCCAAGTATTGAACTTGCCGCCTATGGCAAAGCCAGTTTTCCGGCGGGCGAGCCGATTTTAAGTGGGCTGCTGAATTTGAATCAGCGGGTGTTCAACGACATGACCTACAAGCCTGGGGTCACCAATACTGCAACCACGGCCGCGCACGCGCTTAAAAGCCGGGTGGGCGTGTGCCAGGATTACGCCCATCTCATGATCGCAGCGCTACGGGCCGTTGGCCTGCCGGCCCGCTATGTCTCGGGTTATCTGCGTACCTCGCCACCGGCAGGGCAGATCAAACGCCGCGGCGCTGACCAGTCCCACGCCTGGGTTTCGGTCTGGATCGGTGACTATGCCGGCTGGGTTGATTTCGACCCCACCAACAATTTGCTGGTTTCAGATGAGCACGTGACTCTCGCCTGGGGCCGCGACTTCCAGGATGTCAGCCCTTTGCGTGGCATCATCCTGGGCGGCGGGCGTCACACTTTGCGGGTTAATGTCGATTTAGACCCGGTACTGACCTGATTTAAGCAGCGCTTAAGCGGCGGACATTGGCGCTGACCTTGGTGCGATAATGCGCCATCACCTTATCCGCGCCGAGGTCGGATTTGCCGCCCAAGGCTGCTGCCATCATCATGTGGCCGGCTTCCATTAGTGAATGCATTTTTTCATTCACCATCAATTCGGCTTCCTGCTGCACATCGTCGCCGCCAAGAGCGAATTTGGTGAGGCGCATTGCAATCACCTGTTGCGACTCAATGGCGAGTAAAGTGCTTTGGAAAGCCATGGTAGCAAACGAAAAAACTGAGTTATTAAACATACTGGCCCCTTGGTTATACCATATACATGGGCGCAAACTGCCATATTGCCTAACGTTATCTTTTACGAAAAGGTCAAGGGCTCGTAATAAGCTCGACTTGCCGGGCCAATCGCACCAGAGCCTCACTCCCTGCTCCCCCTGGCAGCTTGGGCCGGGCCGTTGGCTTTGCGGTCAGGCTTTGGGTTAAAAAAGCTTGCCATTCCCGCCATAATTCCCGTGAAGCGGGCGAAATTTCGGGCCGGTCCAGTGCCAAAACCGACAATCGGCCGGCCATCCGGCGCAGTGCCGCATCCACGATGGCACCACGTTCAATCGTGGCATCCCGGCCCTTATGCGGCTCAAGCAAAGCCCGCGCGAGTGAGGCTTCCAGATTATTACTGGCCATGCCGGCAGCCCGGCGGGCGGATTCGACGGCTGACGTACCTTCCAGCAAAGCGGTGAAAACCGCCCGAACGTAGGCAGCATGGGCCGCCAGCGCCTGGGCGATGCTGGCTTCGACCCGAAAATGCTCAAAACTTGGCCAAAGCAGTAAATTGCCAAATACCGCCAAGGCGCCCCCTAAGGCCGTGTAACCGATTCGCGACAGTGCGACCGTGAGTTCGTTGGTACCGGGAACAATCTGTTCCACCAGCAGCACCACCATAGGGGTTAAGGCCGCCTGGAAGGCCGCGTAACTGACCCCGCGAATGGCGAAGGCAAACATTGTCAGTGGCAACATGATCAACGCAAGGCTGAGTTGGGTTTGTGCAAGCAGGCCAATGCCAGCCGCCAGCGCCCCCCCCAAAGCGGTACCGCCGATCCGCTCGGCAGCCCGCACCCAGGTTGCCGAAAAATACGGCTGCAAGCAGAGGATCCTGGTGGTGGTGGCCCAATGCGCGAATTGCTGGTGCAATGACATGGTGAACGCCAGGGTTGGCGTGGCAATGCAGGCGGTTCGCAGGGCATGGCGCATCGGTGCTGCGGCAAAATTAAAGTTTGAGCGGATCGGCGACCAAATGCGGATTGAGAGCGGCAGCACCGAGACCCCGGACATCGTCTGGCCCGCCGGGCTGGAGACTGTCATCAGAACTGCAAGATTTTCGGCCATGCCGGCCAGAATATGGGCGGCGGCGGACTCGGGAGGCAGCTTATCAATTTCAGTGCGCAACCGGACAAGGCTCACCTGCTTTTTGGGGGTGTCGAGCCTGACCCCGGTTTGAATATCTGGCCCCAGCGCCGCCAGCCAACCGGCCATCAGACGCAGTGGCCGCGCGGTATGCTCGCGGATGGCGGCATCCTGCTCAAACACTTCTGAGAGGGCGATAAATCCGCCAAATATTTGCTCAAGGGTCTGCAGCCTGACTGAAACCTGCGCGGCGCGTTGGCTAACCAGCCCGCGGCGGCGAAACGTATCAAGCGCCACGCCACGGGCCGTTTCAATCGCCTCACGCACGCTGCGGCGATGCAAGGCCGCGTGAGCTTCAAAAGCAGCACTGCTGTGGGCTGGTTGTGCCAAAGCCGCGAGGTCTTTGGCGAACTGACTAAGCTTCAGCGCCACATCACCCAGAGCGTCGCGGGCCGGCTGGTAGGGATGAATTTGCCATATCACCAGCGTCAGGGCGGCGGCCCACAGAGCACCAGCAAATAAATTAGCCCCCTGCGCCGCGGCGGCAAGCATGGACCCTGATGGATAATCGAGCGCCAGTACGATGACCACGCTCAACAAGTTTCCCACCTGTAGCCCGCCCTGCCCGTAAATGCGGGCGTAACTTACACAAAAGATTGCAAAGCCAGCGGCCGGGGCTGCGATCC
>NCFD01000133.1 GCA_002281005.1 Acidocella sp. 35-58-6
ATACTTGGACGGTTTTTAAAATGGTCCGAAAACGGTCAAAAACCCTCTTCCGATGGATTTAGGAATCCTGTGCTCTATCCTGCTGAGCTACGGAGACTTGATACCCGGTATAACCGATCAGAATGTCTTAACCAACCGGCGATACATCCAGCCGGTACCCTCCGCCCTCGGTCAGTAATAATTTTGCCGAAGCCGGGTCCGGCTCGATCTTCTGGCGCAGCCGGTAAACATGGGTTTCCAGCGTGTGTGTGGTCACCGCCGCGTTGTAGCCCCACACCTCGTTCAACAACACCTGGCGGCCCACTGCCTTGCCCTCGGCGCGGTATAAAAACTTCAATATCGCGGCTTCCTTGTCGGTTAGCCTGATACGCTTGTTTTTCACCGGCTCCAGCAACTGCTTTACCGAAGGGCGGAACATGTAAGGCCCAATAGTAAACACCGCATCATCACTATTCTCAAAGCTGCGCAATTGTGCCCGCAGGCGGGCCAGCAGTTCATTCACCCGGAACGGCTTGGCCAGATAGTCATTGGCACCAGAATCCAGCCCGCGCACAATATCGCCTTCCTCAGCCGAGCCGGTCAGCATGATAATGGGCACTTTAATGCCCTGGTTGCGCAGCGACTTGCAGAAATCCCGCCCGTCACCGTCGGGCAGACCAACATCCAGTAAAATTGCGTCAAACCGGGAATCCGCCTGGCTGATAATGGTTTGCGCTTCGGCTAAATTGCCTGCCTCTGTTGGCACAAATTCACCATCATGCAGCAATTGCTCCACCAAAGCGGTACGCAACGCGGTATCGTCATCAACAACAAGAATAGGGTGCTGGCTGGACATAACGTCTCCTAGTATTGGACCTGCTTATAGACTTATCTCACGATTCGGCGAAATTTCAGAGGCATCTTTCCCGGGCTGTCTTGGTTGTGATGACGACGTGGCATGGCAAAATTAACCCACAAGTCCTAATTAAACACCATGGATCAACGAATGACCACCATTGAACCGCCGCTCGGCACCCCGCGCACCCGCGCCGTGCATCGCGCCATCGCGGAGATGCGCCGGGGCGTGCCGGTGGTGCTGGCGGCGCGTCACCCGTTGATCGTGGCCCCCGCCGAGACCATCGGCGCTGAGGGGCTACGGCTGATCGACCTGCTGAGCGCCAAACCGGCCAGCCTGCTGCTGGCGCCCTCGCGGGCTGCCGCCATATTGCCGGTTGGACTCACGGATACCGACCCCGTCATTGCCCTCAAGCTCTCCACCCCGTTGATTGATATCCCTACCCTGCGCCGCGCCGCCGACCCCACCCTGGAGCAAATTCTGCCAGAATTTATCCGCGTTGCCGCCCCCGAAGCCGCGATGGCGGCCCTCGCATTAGGCAAGCTCGCCCGCCTGCTGCCGGCCATGGTGGCCGCCCCGGTTCGCCCGGGCTGGGCCTCCATTCCCGCGGGTGCTGATTTGCTCTCGGTTCCGGCCGATGACCTGCTGGCTTACCCCGGCTTGCTTGCCGCCTCGCTGACCAAGGTGGCGGAAGTGGCGGTGCCGCTGGATGCCGCCCCGGACGCCCGGCTGGTCGCCTTCCGCGCTACCGACCAAGGCATCGAGCATATGGCCATTCTGGTCGGCGACCCCGCTACCCAGGAAGCCCCGCTGGTACGCATCCATTCCGAATGTTTCACCGGTGACCTGCTGGGCTCATTGCGCTGTGACTGTGGTCCGCAACTGCAAGGGGCCATCGCCCGCATGGCCACCGAAGGCGCCGGGGCCGTGCTGTATTTAGCGCAGGAAGGCCGGGGCATTGGCCTGATCAATAAGCTGCGCGCCTACACCCTGCAGGATAAGGGGCTGGACACGTTGGATGCCAACCGCGCCCTGGGCTGGGATGCCGATGGCCGCAACTTCCAGATCGCCGCCGCCATGCTACAGGCGCTCAACATGCCGCGTATCCGGCTGCTGACCAATAACATGAACAAAGTAAGCGCGCTGATCGCCTGCGGGATCGACGTGGTGGAGCGGGTGCCGCACATCATTGCCCCTAACGGCGTGAATGACGAATACCTTGCCACCAAGGCCAAGCGCTTCGGGCATCTGCTTGGTTGAATTTCGCCTGAATCCGGCGGGCTTCCTGGAAGGCCCTGGCATCAAATTCCCTGCCGCCTTTGGCCGCACCGGCATCTCGCCGCACAAGGTGGAAGGCGACGGCGCGACCCCCATGGGCCGCTTAAATTTACTGCGCGTGCTGTACCGGGCTGACCGTGAAAAGCCGCCAACCTGCGTTGTGCCCGTTGAACCCATCGGCCGTACCGACGGCTGGTGCGATGATGTGCAGCACGCCGCCTATAACCAGGCCGTGACCCTGCCGTTTGCCGCCAGCCATGAAGACCTCCACCGCCGCGATAACTTGTACGACATCATTGGCATCCTTGACTGGAACATCGCCCCCATCGTCAAAAGCCGCGGCTCCGCCATTTTCCTGCATATTGCCACACCGGATTACGCCCCCACCGCCGGCTGCATCGCCCTCGCCCCTGCCCACCTGCGGCATTGCCTGGCAGCCGGACTATCAGCCATCATGGTTGGCTAGACGCAGCCCTATTTACGGGTGTCGCTCAGGATATACTCTGCCAGCGCACCACTGATGGCCGCCAAAATGAGAGCTTTTTTCGGGTCGCGGCGGATCATGAGTGAGGCGATCCGCATACCCAAACCCAACGTGCTTGCGGCGTCACCAAATAAATTGCCCTCCGGCTTTTTCAACCGCTTGATCACGCCGGCGCCAATTATCGCTGTCAGACCAGCCAGCGCAAATAACGTGCCGCCAGTAATCGCGGCGGCCGGGGCGGTGCCTAGATAATGCGTCAACCAGAGGTAATAGCCGGCGATAAGAAACCCCAGCCCAGCCAGCCCGATGCATAGCACCGCCACGCCCAGGCCGATCGCTAAACCGTAATGCCGTAACAAAGCGCTGACGCGGCCAGAGAGGTTCATGCTTCAGCGCCCTTTACGGTAACCGTTAACTACGGCGAACGAACTGCGCCGCCAGCAGCCCAATGCCGAACGCCAGCGCGATACTGGTCAGCGGCCGCTCACTCACTTCCGCCTCCAGCCGGTGTACCGCCACCTTGCCGGAATCCTTGACCTTGCCAGCAAGGTTTTCAAGCTCCGCTTCCAGTGCGGAAACCCTTTGGGAAACCCCATGGCCATCCAGGTAGGCCCCCATTTGGTCAAGGGCTTCAGAGGCATTGGCCCCGAGCTTGTCCTTCATTCCGGCGATTTCGGAACGAAAGCGGTTGAATTCGGATTTCAGAAATTCGAGGTCAACATTATGCAGATCAGACGGTTTCGCACGCATGGGATGCTCCTTTAATGGGTCACTTCGATGTCGGGCGCTAACGGGTCCATTTCAACGTTAACTTAGCATAATATTTGATGCGGCGCATGATCAGGATCAATAGCGGTACTGGTTGTGAGATACCCTCATTTTTCATTGTTTGACCGCAGGCGGCAGATATTATTACAGTTAATTCACCCCATTCCGGCCATTGCTTGAGCATTGCCTAACACTAGGGTGTTTTAACGGCTTACCAACGAGCCATATATGAACGACAAGCCGATAGTGGATAATCACCCGTGCGGTGAGGAGGATATGAAATGCGAATACTCATCGTCGAAGACGATAAGGATGTGGCTGGGTTTGTTGTGAAAGGTCTGCGCGAGGCCGGCCATACGGTCGAGCACGCTGACAACGGCCGGGACGGCCTGTTTCTTGCGGCGTCGGAGAATTTCGACGCCATCATCCTCGACCGTATGTTACCCGGCGGCATCGACGGGCTGCGGCTACTGGAAACCTTGCGCGCCCAGGACAACGTAACCCCGGTAGTGTTTCTCTCGGCACTTAGCCAGGTCGATGACCGGGTCAAAGGCCTGAAAGCCGGTGGTGATGACTATCTCACCAAGCCCTTCGCCTTCGCCGAGTTATTGGCACGAGTGGAAGCCCTGACCCGCCGTGGCAAAACTGACGGCCCCACCACCAAGCTCTGCGTCGGCGATCTTGAGATCGACCTGCTGTCACGCGGCGTCAAACGCGCCGGCCAAAAAATCGACCTGCAACCACGTGAGTTCCGTTTGCTGGAGTATTTAATGCGGCACGCCGGCCAAGTGGTCACCCGCACCATGCTGCTGGAAGGTGTATGGGATTATCATTTCGACCCGCAAACCAACGTCATCGACGTGCATGTTTCGCGGCTTCGCCAAAAAATCGACAAACCCTTCGAACTCCCGCTCCTGCACACGGTGCGCAACGCCGGTTATATGCTACGAACCGAGGATGTCTGATCTCACGGCAACGCAATAAACAAAGCCATGCTCCAGGCTGAACATCTCGGCGAGCCTGACCTCATAGACACCGTGCGGCCAAAACGCCGTGCCCGGCCAATCATTCGTTCGGCTGGCATCAGGCTGGCGCTCGTCTATGCGACAGTGTTCGGGGTCAGTGCTTTCGCGCTGGCCTTTTCGTTATGGTATTCCACCGTCGGCCTGTTGCAGCGGCAGGTTGAGGTGGCGGTGCGAAACGATGCCTCAGCGCTTGGTGACCACTTCGCCATCGGCGGCATCCCCTCGCTGGTCATGGCGATCCGCGATCGATTGGCCAACAACATCGATGGTGACGCGATTTACCTGTTGATCGACCCGCTGGGTAACCGCGTTATCGGCAACCTGGACCGCTGGCCGGTGGGGCTGACCGAGGCCAATGCGTGGTACGAACTGCCGGTCACACGCCAAGGGGTTGGGTCCATCGCCTTATTAAGGGCCTACCCCATTATTGGCGGCGACCAGTTGCTGGTGGGCCGCGATGTGCGCGCCCGCACCGAATTGCGCCGTGTGTTACAAGATGGCCTGCTATGGGCCATGGGCATCATGGCGGTGCTGGGCCTGCTGGGGGCGCTGGTCATCCGCTCATTGTTCCGCCGGATGATCCGCGATATTTCCTCAACCACCCGCGCTATTTCACGCGGCGACCTCACCAGGCGGGTTCCCAAAACCGGCGACGGC
>NCFD01000134.1:0-4976 GCA_002281005.1 Acidocella sp. 35-58-6
CGTAAATAAAAGTTGACATAATGGTTTGGTCTGGGACAGCATAAGCTACAAATAGGAGACGAGAATGGATCCAACCTTTCGGTCTTTTGCGAATGGGACGAATGCGGACAAGATACCACTATGCCCGGAAGCTCTGCCCTTGGGTGGGCAGGTCAGAGGCCATGATGAGATCGTCCAGAAGGCGGTGCGCCCCTGGGTGGAGCTGCTGAGGCGGACGATTGAGACGGAGATTTTGCCGCGTTTGCTGGCGGCGCAGCGCGACGCGGAGTCGGTGACCACGCCGGAGCCGCAAGCAGGCCATGTCAGCGCTGCGGATGTGGCCGCTTTTGTTGAATTGATTGTGGCGGATGATATGGAACAGGTCCGCGCTGTTGCTGACCGCGTTATTGTGATGGGTGGTGGTCGGGACGCGTTATTGACGGATCTGCTCACCCCGGCAGCGCAGCTTCTGGGCCAAATGTGGGAACGCGATGTTTGTGATTTTACCACAGTAACGCTGGGTGTTTTCAGACTCGACCAAATTATGAAAGAGACCACCACCGTTGGCATTGAGGATATTTTGCGGGTTGCCTTTGACCATCGGATATTGCTGGTGCCATCACCGGGTGAGCAGCACACCTTTGGTCTGAATGTCGTGGTCGACACGTTCCGGGAGGGCGGCTGGATGGTGCGTTCGGGGTGCGCTCTGTCACGGACAAAAATCGTGAATTTTGTGAGGGAAGAATGGTTCGATGTCATTGGCATTTCAGTGACGGCTGACCGTGCCTTGAAAGGCTTGCCGGCTTGTATCCGGGCGGTCCGCCAGGCGTCCTGCAACCCACATTTATTTGTATTGATTGGTGGACGGGCAATTATGAATCATACGGAACGAACCAGGTTCCTGGGGGCCGATGCCACAGCCCCTGATGCCCACCAGGCACTCAGGGAGGCAAATATTTTTGTAGAGTCTAAGGTGACGGAACGTTTACACCAGTCTAAGACCAAGTTGGTTGACATTGGCTGAAATCTCTAGCGGTTAGGGACCGGCCTGTCATGGTTGAAAGTGCGGGTTATCATGAAGGCCTTCAAGTCTCCGGCGCGTTGGTTGGCCGGGATCGATGCGGATGCGGCGGCGTTGTTGATTGCAGCAGCGGCGGATATTGCGGTGATTCTGGACAGCGATGGTACCGTTCGGGATTTTGCCTTTCAGAGCGAGGCGTTGGCGTTGGAATTTGCCGACCATGACCATTGGCTGGGTAAGGCATGGCGAGACCAGGTTACCGTCGAAAGTCAGATCAAAATTGACGAGATGCTGCGTGATGCGCATAGCAAGGCCCATAAAAATGGCCGGCAGGTTAACTATCCGGCGGTACGCGGCGCCGATATCCCTATTCTTTTTTCGGTTCTACCGGTGGGCCATAGCGGCCAGATTATTGCCTTCGGCCGCGATCTGCGCGCCTTTGCGACGCTTCAGCAGCGTGTGGTGGACGTCCAGCAGTCATTTGAGCGCGATTATGCCCGGATGCGGCACATCGAGACCCGCTACCGGATATTGTTTCAGATGACCCCTGAGCCGGTATTGATCGTGGATCAGGCAACCCAGAAGATCATCGAGGCAAACCCTGCGGCGCGGCAAATTCTGGGGCGGGCTGGTAAAATCATCGGCTTACACCTTACGGACCTGCTGAAGCCAGACGCGGCACCCGTTATCGACCAGATGCTGGCGAATGTCCGCGTTTCGGGCCGGGCTGATGATGTGCCGTTCGCGCTCCTCGACAGCGATATTGAAATGGTGGCTTCGGCATTTTTGTTCCGCCAGGGCAGCACTCAGTTGTTGCTGGTGAAGTTGCTGCATGTGACGCCCGGTGAGGATTCCAGCCGGTTGCTGACCGATAGCAAGGTGAAATTATTGAAGCTGGTGGAACGTGTGCCCGACGGCTTTGTGGTCACCGACCATGACGGTACTATTCTTGCTGCCAATGAGGCCTTTATTGAAATGTCGCAATTGCGCAGTGAGAGCCAGGCGCAGGGGCAGTCGCTAGATAAATGGTTAGGACGCCCAGGGGTGGATTTGGGTGTGCTACTGAATAACCTGCGCCAGCATGGCTCGGTACGGCTGTTTTCGACCTCACTGCGCGATGAGTTTGGTGCCGAAATGGATGTCGAGATTTCCGCGGGCTCAGTGCTCAACGGCGGTGACCCCTCCTATGGCTTCGCTATCCGGGGGATCAGCCGGCGGGTAAGCCCGCAGGTGATGGCGCCCCGGGCATTCCCGAAATCGCTAGAGCAGATCATCGAACTGATCGGACGGGTGTCATTGAAGGACCTCGTGCGCGAAGCCACTGATGTGATCGAGCGGCTGAGTATTGAAGCGGCATTGACGATGACCAGGGACAACCGCGCCTCAGCGGCTGAGGTTCTCGGGGTTAGCCGCCAGAGCCTGTACGTGAAAATGCGCCGTCACGGTCTGCTGGAGGCAGACGCAGTAGGCCTCGAGTGATGACTATTTAATTTTGTCCGAAGTTTAGGGAGACTTTAAAAAAATGCCGGCAGACTTGAATGCGAAGTTGAGCTTGCCGGCATCTGATTTTGGGGTCTCCTTGCGGCGAGTCCCGTCGTTGAAAACCTGCCTGGAGTTGCTCAAGCCGGTAACGTGGTTTGCGCCGATCTGGGCATTTTTATGTGGCACAGTGTCGTCCGGGGCGCCGTTTAGCCAGCACTGGCCGATGATCATTGCGGGGCTGCTGCTGGCCGGGCCGATGGTGTGCGGCACCAGCCAGGCGGTGAATGACTGGTTTGACCGCCACGTGGATGCCATCAACGAGCCCAACCGCCCGATCCCCTCGGGGCGGATGCCGGGGCGCTGGGGCCTGTATATTGGTATTATCTGGACCGGAGCGTCGTTGCTGCTGGCGGCCACTTTGGGTGTTTGGGGGTTCAGCGCCGCCATTGTCGCACTGTTGCTGGCTTGGGCTTACAGCGCCCCGCCGCTCCGGTTGAAGCGTAACGGGTGGTGGGGCAATGCTGCGGTCGCCATTTGCTATGAAGGTGTTCCTTGGTTCACCGGTGCTGCGATTATGACCGGCGCGTTGCCGAACCCGCCTATATTGCTCATCGCACTGCTCTATAGCCTTGGTGCGCATGGCATCATGACCTTGAATGATTTCAAATCCATCGAGGGCGACCGCCAAAGCGGTATCAAATCACTGCCAGCTATGATGGGCGCCGAACGTGCTGCGAACCTTGCTTGCGTCGTGATGATATTGCCACAAATTATGGTGATTTTGGCTATGCTGTTTTGGCATCATCCGGTGACCGCTGTTACGGTAACGTTGCTCACGGTCGTGCAGTTGTTCCTGATGGTTGAGTTGTTGGACCGCCCGCGCGAGCGGGCGATTTGGTACAACGCCACCGGCACCACGCTTTATGTGATGGGAATGCTGGTTTGCGCATTTGCATTGGCCCACGGTGTGGCAGCGTGAAGGCGTTTCTGGCCAGTTGGGGGGCGGTATTGGTGGCCGCGTTTGGGGTTACTGTTATGGCGGGGGCTGGGATGAGCCTGACCGTGTTGGACCATTGGTATTACAACTTGAAAAAACCCTCGTGGCAGCCGCCAGACTGGCTGTTTGGGCCGGCGTGGACCCTGATTTTTATCGGCGAGGTAACCGCCGCGGTGATCGGCTGGCATGCCATAACGAATTTTTGGGTGACCACCTTGTTCATCATTTTGCTGCTCATCAATGCTGTTTTAAATATTCTATGGAGCTATTTTTTCTTCAAGCTGCGGCGGCCTGATCTCGCCCGGAAAGAAGTACTGTTTTTATGGCTCTCTATCGCGGCACCCATGCTGCTTCTGGCGGTTTATGCTGGAAAAGCCTGGCTATATTTGTTGCCATACTTACTGTGGGTGAGTTTTGCCGCCATTTTGAATGACGCCATTGTGCGTTTGAATGCACCGTTCGGAGAGGCTTTATAAAATGGTATTTCCGTTCTCCGCCATTGTTGGCCAGGATGAAATGATCAACGCCATCATCATTGCCGCCATTGAGCCCCGACTTTCGGGCGTGTTGATATTTGGCGATCGTGGCACTGGAAAATCGACGGCGGTGCGTGCCCTTGCGGCCTTGCTGCCCGACATGGCGGCGGTGGCAGGGTGCGCCTATGCCTGCGATCCCGTTGATGCGTCCAGCCTGTGCGAAAGTTGCCGGGAGCGCCAGTTACAAGGTCATTTGCCAGTGCACCGTGTGGCGGTTCCGGTGGTGGATTTACCGCTCGGCGCCACCGAGGACCGGGTGATCGGCGCGTTGAACCTCGAACGCGCCCTGGCCGACGGCACAAAGGTGTTTGAACCTGGCTTGCTGGCGCGGGCGCATCGAGGCTTTTTGTATATCGACGAGGTCAATTTGCTTGAGGATCACATCGTTGATGTGTTGCTCGATGTCGCGGCTTCCGGAGAAAATGTGGTGGAGCGCGAGGGCATGAGCTTGCGTCACCCGGCGCGGTTTGTGCTGATCGGTAGCGGCAATCCTGAAGAGGGCGAATTGCGGCCACAATTGTTGGACCGGTTTGGTTTGTGCGTTGAGGTGCGGACTCCTACCGATATTGCAACCCGCATTGAAGTGGTGCGCCGGCGTGACGAATATGACCGTGACCCTGTGAGCTTCACCGCCAAATGGCAGGCCGCCAATGCCATTTTGCGCGATCATATTTTGCAGGCCAGGGAGAGGCTTGCTGGAATTACCGTGTCTGATGAGATGTTGGAGCAGGCGGCGAGATTATGTATTGCCCTGGGTACCGATGGTTTGCGCGGCGAGTTAACCCTGGTGCGGGCGGCCCGGGCCTGGGCCGCCTTTCAAGGGGCTACTTGCGTCGGCACGGCGCACTTGCGTGCCATGACATCGCCAGCGCTACGTCACCGGCTGCGGCGAGACCCGCTGGATGATAGTTTGGCCAGCACACGGGTGGAGCGCGTGGTGGCGGAGGTTTTCGCTGCATGA
>NCFD01000134.1:4996-8787 GCA_002281005.1 Acidocella sp. 35-58-6
TCGACCCAGCATGGGCAGCAGATCCCGCACCAGAGGGTGGGATATTTTCTGATGCCGTCTGGGTCGCAGCACTACTTGCTATTGATCCGATCGGGTTGGGTGGTATGACCATCCGCGCATGGTCGGGGCCGGCCCGCGAAAATTATTTGCAAAACTATCGAGGCTTGCTGGCGGCAAAATCGGCTTTTCGTAGAATGCCGCTGCATATTTCTGACCAGCAGATATTGGGTGGGCTTGACCTCCCAGCGACTTTGGCAACCGGCCGGGCGGTAATGACCAGCGGATTGCTGGGCGACTGCGATGGCGGCGTTTTGGTGGTGGCGATGGCGGAACGGATCAGCAGCGGCACCGCGGCACGACTGGCAGCGGTGATGGATCGCCATGCCGTCATTCGTGAGCAGAACAGCATTGCCACGGTTCACCACGCGCGTTTTGCCGTGGTGGCGCTAGATGAAGGGCACGATCCTGATGAAGCGCCACCAGCGTGTTTGCTTGAGCGTCTGGCCTTTACCGTGGCGCAATCAGGTTTGTCAGGCGATGCCGTGTGGCCTGATGCCGCCATGGTTGCGCAGGCCCGTGAGAGCTTGGGTATGATTGCCTCAAGCGACGATGCTTTGGCACAATTATGCAGCCTGGCGGCCGCACTTGGTATCGGCTCATTACGGGCACCATTGTTTGCGCTCAGGGCGGCGCGGGCGGCGGCGGCATTGCAAGGCCGGGAAGCGGTGGCGGCTTGCGATATTGCGCTGGCCGCCCGGTTGGTATTGGCGCCTCGCGCGACGCAGGTGCCGAGTGCGCCAGCGGATGAGAAACCCGAGGATCAGGCTGAAGAGTCTGCGGAGTCGCAGAGCCCTCGTGATGATCAGCCGGAGGCAGTGGAAGACAGCATCAGCGACGCACAAAAATCTGTATTGCCGCCTGAATTGCTGGCCGCCCTGGCCGCTGGCGCGGGGCCAAAACGGGCGAGCCGTGGTGCCGGCAAAACCGGCGACAGTACCAGCCTGCGGCGCGGTCGTCCGGCAGGAACCAAGCGCGGGGCGTTGGGCGGCGGTGCCAGGCTGAACCTCATTGAAACCTTACGGGCCGCCGCGCCATGGCAGCGGTTGCGGCAAACCGCTGTACCGGGATGCAAGCTGAAAATCCGCGCGGATGATTTCCGGATTCAAAAGTTCAAGGAGCAAACAAAGTCGGTTGCGATTTTTGCAGTCGATGCCTCGGGCTCAGCGGCGGTGAACCGTCTGGCCGAGGCCAAAGGTGCTGTGCAGCTATTGTTGGCTGATTGTTATGTGCGGCGCGACCAAGTGGCACTGTTGGCATTTCGTGGCCGTGTGGCTGAATGTTTGTTGCCACCCACCAGCGCCTTGGCACGGGCCAAACGTTCATTGGCTGGTCTGCCTGGTGGCGGGCCGACGCCCTTGGCGACAGGGATTAATGCGGCACGTGAAATGGCGGAGGCCGAACGCCGCAAGGGGCATCAGCCATTGCTGGTGCTCTTAACGGATGGTGGTGCGAACATTGGGCGCGATGGTAAGCCGGGCCGCGCTGCCGCCGCCCATGATGCGCTGGCAGCGGCGCGGTTATGCAGGGGGGCGCGTTTATCATGCTTGGTCGTTGATACGGCGCCTCGGCCTCAGCCGTTTGTGGCTAAACTCGCAGGCGAAATGGCGGCGCGTTACGTGCCGTTGCCCTATGCTGACCCCTCGCACCTCAGCCGCATTGTGCAGAGCCAGGGAGACTTCCGTGCAAGCTCTGCCGCGTAACGTTTCTGCGGCGTTTGTTGCAGCGCCCCAGGCCGCCTACGGGCGCCCCGATTGGACGCACGATGGCAAGGATTGGCCGAATCGTGCGCACAGCCGCTTTGTGCGCGTTGGTACTAGGCGCTGGCATGTTCAGATCATGGGGCAAGGGCCGGTATTGTTGCTGTTGCACGGCACCGGTGCGGCGACCCATTCATGGCGTGATATGCTGCCTTGTTTGGCACAGAATTTTACGGTGGTGGCACCTGACCTGCCAGGCCATGGTTATACCGAGCAACCGGCCAACGAGGGCATGACGCTTCCTGGTATGGCGCGCGGCATTGCGGCACTTCTCAAGCAACTTAATCTGCACGCGGTGATGGCTGCCGGACACTCGGCCGGAGCGGCCATTGCGCTGCAAATGTGCCTTGATGGGTTGATGGCGCCTCAGGCGGTGGTGGCTTTGAATGGTGCGTTGCTGCCTCTGGCATTTCATGGTGTGGGGCGTTCCCTGATGGCGCCGCTGGCAAAACTTATGGCGAGTAATCCGCTGGTGCCGATGTTGTTTGCCTGGCAGGCAGCCGATGGCAATGTGGTGGCACGGCTATTGGCAGGAACCGGGTCGGTGATCGACGCCGATGGGGCTAAATTCTATGCGCGATTGGCGCGGCGCAGCGGGCATGCCGGTGCGGCGCTGAAGATGATGGCGAATTGGGACCTGGATTTATTTGCAGCCAGGCTGAACAAACTTAGCGTGCCCTTGCTGCTGGTGGTGGGCAGCAATGACCGTTCAATTCCCCCTGCTGATGCCACGAAGATTCAACGTTCAATTCCCACTGCCCGGATCATCCGCATGGAGGGGCTGGGGCATCTGGCACATGAGGAACGGCCAGCGGAGACCTGCGAGATTATCGAAAATTTTGCGGTCGAATTGGGTATATTGCCACCATGAATGTCAGCACCCCCTCGTTAGGAAAGGTGGTGGCCGGCCAAAGTGATACGAGGCCGCATGCGGTGGTCATTGGCAGCGGGTTTGGCGGGCTGGCGGCGGCCATTCGGCTGGGGGCGCGGGGCTATCGTGTCACGGTGCTTGAGCGTCTCGCGCAAGCCGGAGGCCGGGCCTCGGTGTTTCGCCAGGATGGTTTCACCTTTGATGCCGGGCCAACCATTATCACCGCACCGTTTTTGCTGGAAGAATTATGGCAACTTGCCGGACGCAATTTTGCCGACGATATAGATTTGCGCTCCGTATCGCCATTTTACCGGATTCATTTTAACGACGGCTCGACATTTGCGTGTAACGGCGATGCCGATTTTATGCACGCACAGGTGCGTGATTTTGCCCCAGCCGATTTAGCGGGTTATGAGAGGTTCGTTGCTCTCAGCGAAGCGATTTATAAAATCGGGTTCGAACAACTGGCCCACAAAGCGTTTGGCTCGTGGGTGGATATGCTGCGGATTTTACCGGACCTCGTGAAGCTCTCAGGCTATCGCAGCGTCAGCGGCTTGGTGGGGCGCTATGTTCGGGACCCGAGGCTACGCATTGCTTTGAGCTTTCACCCGTTACTGGTTGGCGGCAACCCGCTCAATACCAGCGCGATTTATTGTTTGATATTGTACTTGGAACGCAAATTCGGCGTGCATTTTCCGATCGGCGGTACCGGCGCATTGGTAAGCGGCATGGTGAGGTTGATTGAAGGGCAGGGCAATAACGTTCGTACCAACGCGACAGTGCAGGAGATTTTGGTGCGCGGCAAAACCGTCACCGGCGTTGTGCTGGAGGATGGTGAGGTTATCGAGGCTGATATTGTGGTCTCCAACGCTTGTGCTGGCTCGACCTATAAAAACCTGCTGGCCAAGCAACCTCGTAAACGTTGGAACGATCGGAAAATCGCTCAGGCGAAATTCTCGATGGGGTTGTTCGTCTGGTATTTCGGCACCAGCCGGAAGTTTGAGAGCGTGCCCCATCACACTATTTTGCTGGGGCCAAGGCACGATGACCTGTTACGCGATATTTTTGATGTAAAAACATTGGCACCAGACTTCAGCCTGTAT
>NCFD01000135.1 GCA_002281005.1 Acidocella sp. 35-58-6
CCGCTCATGACCATCATCATCGTCTTTGCTGTTATTCTCATCCTGTTCGTGACCGTAACCGTGCTTGGTTATTTTCTGTTTGAAGAGGTCACGCGCAAGGACCGGCTGAGCAACCGTCTGCAATTTGTCACCACCGTCTCGGAAGAAATGGTCGAGGAGATCAAGCAGGAAGAGTCCGCTGTCATCGGGCTGGTCTCCAGGCTTGGTATGTTGGTTGCCCGCAGCGGCCTGCTATCGCGCAAAACCCTGGTCGAAATGACGGCAACTCTGGAGGCAATCGGCTTCCGAGGTGGCCGTGGCCTGGGTTTATTCATTGGCACAAAAATATTGCTGTTTTTGGTCACGCCCATGGTGGTGTTCTTCGCGTTCCGCCACGTTGGCACCACACCGCTATTCATGGTGATCAAACTTATGGGCGGCGCAATCGTTGGGCTACTGGCGCCTGAGACCATTGCCACCAACATCCGCACCCGGCATTTGAAAAAAGTTGAAGCCGGAGTTGCTGATGCGCTCGATATGATGGTCATCTGTGCGGATTCAGGCCTGGCCCTCGAAGCCAGTATCGCGCGGGTGGCGCAGGAAATGAGTATGTTAAATCCTGCCCTCTCAATGGAACTCACGCAAACATCGCAGGAGCTCGCCATCGGCTCAGACATGCGCCGTGCCATGGAGGCTCTCGGTCAGAGAACCGGCCTCGATGTCCTGAAGCGGCTTGCCACGACCTTGATCCAATCATTGCAGTACGGTACGCCATTAACCCAGGCGTTGCGGACACTGTCGGCTGAACTGCGGCAGGAAGCATTAATTAAATTTGAGGAACGTGCCGGTAAACTACCGACTTTGATGACAATTCCTATGATTTTATTCATTTTGCCATGCGTTTTTTTAATTGTTGCCGGTCCGGCGATGATTAACGTTATGGCGACTCTGCGCGGGATGAAGTAAAGCCAATATCATGAATAACCGATCCATTCTTATTTTGAGCGCGGTCTGTCTTCTCGCCGCATGTGCGAAGACACCAGTCCAGATGCCAGCATCAACCGATGGGAATGGTGGCCCGGGGGCGTTGAACGTGGCCGACGCCGCAATCGCTGGTGGTGACCCTACCATGGCGCTATCGGTCAGCCAGTCGGCACTGGAGAGCGACCCCAATAATGTCGACGCGCTGATCCACGAAGGCAATGCTTACTATGCGCTGGGCCGCTGCCCTGCTGCCGAAGCCGCCTATAATCTCGCCCTCACACACGACCCTAAATCCTCGCCGGCCGAGACCGGGCTTGGTCGTTGTTTTATCAAAACAGACCCGGTTCAGGCTGAACACGCTCTGGTGCTCGCCGTGCAGGACGACCCAGGCAACGCCGCAGCCTTTAACGACCTCGGCATCGCGCGCGACCTCGAAGGTAATTTTGCGGGCGCCATCGAACCTTATCGGAAGGCCCTGGTTGCGCAACCCGGCATGAAGGCGGCTGAAATCAATCTGGGCCTCTCGCTGGCGTTGTCAGGCAACGGCCAGGAGGCACTACAATATCTCGGGCCATTGGCAACCAGCCAAACGGCCACGCCTAAAATTCGTGAGGATTACGCTGCGGCCCTGGTGGCAACCGGGCAGGTGGCTGAAGCGCGGCATGTGCTGAGCATCGACTTACCGCCCGACGACGTTGACAAGGCGATCGACGGGTTCAACGCCATCATTGCCAATGCCCAACAACCGCTGCCAACGTCCGAGCCACCAGCGCCCCCCACGACACCGCAGGTGCCAACCACCGTGGTCACCAGCACCTCGCTGACAACCTCAACACCAAGTGCCCCACCTGCTGCGCCTATCGTTGCACCTGCCATGGCACCGCCATCGGCAAATGTGCCGGCACAGATCGCACCGCCGGTGACATCCAGCGACACCAAGTCCTCGACCACAACAGACTCCACGACGACCACATCGACAACCACATCAGCAACCACGCCGCCACCGGCTGCCAAGGCCGCTGACATCACAGCGCCGCCCCCTGATACATCCACAACCGCAAGTGCCAGCCCGCCTGCCGTTATCGCCCCCCCTGCGGCGGCACCCCCATCCGCTCCCACCGAAACCGCTACGGCAGACACCTCAAGCCCTGCCACCGGCATGTATCAGGTGCAGTTGGGTGCCCTGCCTTCGCAGGAGCAGGCGCAACATATCTGGGATAAATTATCCAGCGCCAACCCCGCATTGTTTGGCGACAAATCGCCTGACATTCAAAGCGCCACGGTCAAAGGCAAAACCTACTACCGGCTGCGCACCGGCAGCTTCGCCACCAAGGCCGACGCCGGTAAATTCTGTGGAGAAGTCAGCGCCGCCGGCAGCGTCTGCACACTGGCGAATTTCTAACCCCGCCGTTGCAAACGGCGGGCTACTCTCGCACCTCCTTCGTCATTCCCGCGCAGGCGGGAACCTTCTTCCTTTGAAAAGGCCTCGGTGCATAAAGTAAACTTTTAAATAACCGCCTGTATCCGCGCTAGACTTTCCGCGGCGCCCAGTGCTGACAGCGTGGCATCAATCCCCGGGCTCATCGTGCTGCCCGTTAATGCGGCACGCAACGGCTGCGCCACTTGCCCCAGCTTCAAACCCTCGGCCTCAGCAAAGCTGCGCATCGCCGCATCAAGTTCAGCCACCGAAAAATCAGTCGCCGCCAATTTCGGCGCTAACCGCCCCAGCATCGCCCGCGCTTCAACCGTCAGCAGCGCCTGCGCTTTCGGCTCAAATTCCAGCGGAATGGATCGCGCTAAAAATGCTGAAGAGGCTGTCAATTCCAGCAATGTTTTAGCCCGCTCCTTCAAGCCTGGCATCAGCCTCAGTAATTTATCGGCCAACCCATCGCTCACACTCACGCCGCATTGCACCGGCAATCGCGCCATCACATCAGCCACCAGCCGCGCATCATCAGCCCCGCGCAGCCACATGCCGTTCAAATGCGTCAGCTTGGCATAATCCATCCGGCTCGCCGCCCGTCCCACGCCATCCAGATCAAACAACTTCACTTGCTCATCACGGCTTAAAAACTCCGCATCGCCATGCCCCCAGCCCAGCCGCAGCAAATAGTTGCAGAGTGCTTCGGGCAAAAACCCTTGCTCGCGGAATTCCAATATACTCACCGCGCCATGCCGCTTGGAAAGTTTCGCCCCATCCGCGCCGTGGATCAGCGGAATATGCGCGAACTTCGGCAACGCCCAGCCCATGGCGTTATAAATTTGAATCTGCCGGAACGTGTTGGTTAAATGGTCATCACCACGAATCACATGGGAAATCGCCATGTCATGATCATCCACCACCACCGCATGCAAATAGGTCGGCGTGCCGTCCGAGCGTAGAATGATCATGTCATCCAACTCACTATTGGCCACGGTCACGGTGCCCTGCACCAAATCTTCCAGCACCGTCTCACCCTCGCGCGGCGCCTTCAGCCTTATCGCCGGCTTCACGCCCGCCGGCGCACTTGCCGGGTCACGGTCACGCCAACGGCCATCATAACGGGGCGGGCGGCCCTCAGCCTGTGCCGTCTCGCGCATCTCGCGCAATTCATCGGGCGTGCAATAGCATTCATAAGCCCTGCCTTGCGCCAGCAACGCCCGCGCCACCTCCACATGCCGCGCCTCCTGCTTGGACTGAAATACCGGCGGCGCATCAGGGTTAAGCCCCAGCCAATCCAGCCCATCCAGAATCACCTGAACGGCCTCCTCGGTGGAGCGCGCCTTATCGGTATCCTCGATGCGGATCAAAAACTCCCCGCCATGATGCCGGGCGAATAAATAGTTGAACAAGGCGGTCCGGGCGCCACCAATATGCAGCAATCCGGTCGGGCTAGGGGCGAAGCGTGTGCGTATTTTCATGGGGCAGCCTGTAGCATCCTAACCTCTGGCCCGAAACCTCCCCAGCTGCTAGCAATTTGCAACCTGAGGTAGTTGTGGGCGCATTATCGGCCTTTATCGAAGCAGAGCGGGGCCGATTCATCCTGCTCCTCCCCATCGCCATGGGGGCCGCCATCCTGGCCTATTTCAACCTGAAATCCGAGCCGCCGCTGTGGCTGGGTGCCAGCCTGACCCTCGTCAGCCTGATCGCCCTGGCCGCAAGCTGGCGCTTCCCCCCAACCCGGCTTGCTGCCGCCCTGGCGCTGGCCGCATCGCTGGGCTTCGCCCGCGCCGAACTGCGCACCGCCGCCATGCCGCCACTGCTCGATGTCCCCTACGGCGCCGCCGCCATCACCGGCAGCATCGCCAGTATCGACACGCTCCCCACCGGCCGCCGCCTCACCATCGCCCCCGCGCACTTCCAAACCGGCCCACCCTTGGCCCGCGCTCTGCACATCAAGCTCGGCAACACCGACGAGACCGCGCTCACCCCCGGCGACACCATCACCCTGCGCGCCATCCTCTTCAAACCTGAGCGCCCGGCCTACCCCGGCGGCTGGGATGCCACCCGCGATGCCTATTTCAATGGCCTGGGCGCGTCCGGCTTCGCCATCGGCCCGGTCTCCGTCACCGCACCAGCCATGCCAAGCGGCTGGGCGCTGCGGGTGAGGGGGCTGCGCGAGGCCATTGCGGCTAACATCATGGAAGTGCTGCCACCCGCAACCGGCAGCATCGCCGTCACCTTGCTCACCGGCCTGCAAAGCCAAATCCCCGGCCCCGAGCACCAGAATTTCATCGCCGCCGGCCTTGCACATCTGCTGGCGGTAGCCGGGCTGCATGTCGGCATCGTCATGGGGCTGTTTTTCACCGCCAGCCGGTTTTTGCTCTCCCGGCCCGAGCGTCTGGCGCTGCATCTCCCCGTAAAACCCGCCGCCGCCATCATCGCCCTGCTGGCTGGCGGGGCTTACGCGCTGCTCACCGGCTCGCATTTGCCCATCTTGCGCAGCCTCGCCATGGCCTCCCTGGTTACGGTGGGCGTCATC
>NCFD01000136.1 GCA_002281005.1 Acidocella sp. 35-58-6
GATGGCGCTGCGCAACCGGCCAGCCTTGGGGGGCGCATGATGGCTGACCTCGGCCTTTTTGAATTCGCGAGCGGACTTCCACACCACCCAAAGCAGCAAAATACCCCCCGCCAGGGTGAGGCCGATAACCGCCAGCATTTTAACCGCCACCAGCGCAAATAAAATGCGGATGACCGTCGCTCCGGCGATACCCGCCAGAATGGCGCGGCGGCGCTGGGCTTTCGGGAGGCCATTAACCGCTAGGCCGATCACCACCGCGTTGTCGCCCGCTAGCACGAGGTCAATGAGAAGGACCTGCAACAGGATGGGTAGTAAAATGGAGACCTGGGCTAAATCCATGTACTCTGGTGGCTTGCATCGGCGGCGCTTGTCAACGCCGTGCGGGCGGCTTACCCCGGCGCAAAGCCCCAGGAGTTGTTATGATCCCACGTTATACACGGCCACAGGCCGCTGCCATTTGGTCACCCGAGAACCGCTACCGGATTTGGTTTGAAATCGAGGCTCTGGCCGCCGAGGGCATGGCGCTGGTGGGCAGCGTTCCCCCCGAGGCCGCAGCCAATATCCGTAAGCTGGGCGGGGCGAAGCTGGCCACCATCGGGCCGGCCGACATTGAGCGGATTGACGAGATTGAGCGCGAGACCCGCCATGACGTGATCGCCTTCCTCACCTGGTTGGCCGAGGCCATTGGGCCGGATAGCCGGTTTGTGCACCAGGGGCTGACATCATCGGACGTGCTGGATACGTGCCTGGCCGTGCAACTCACCCAGGCGGCGGATTTGCTGCTGGCGGATATCGACGATGTGCTGGCGGCGCTGAAAAAGCGCGCCATTGAGCATAAACACACCATCACCATTGGCCGCAGCCATGGCATTCACGCTGAGCCGACCAGCTTTGGGCTGAAACTGGCCGGGCACTATGCCGAATTTGCCCGCAACCGGGTGCGGCTGCTGGCGGCGCGGGCGGAGATTGCCACCTGTGCCATCTCCGGCGCGGTCGGCACGTTTGCCCATGTGGACCCAAGGGTTGAAGATTATGTGGCCGGCAAATTAGGGCTGGTGAGTGAGCCGGTTTCGACCCAGGTGATCCCGCGTGACCGCCATGCGGCGTTTTTTGCGACGTTGGGCGTAATTGCCTGCGGGGTAGAGCGGCTGGCGACCGAGGTGCGGCATTTGCAGCGCTCCGAAGTGCGTGAGGCCGAAGAGTTTTTCCATGCCGGGCAGAAGGGCTCATCGGCGATGCCGCATAAGCGTAACCCGGTGCTGTCGGAAAACCTTACTGGCTTGGCTCGGCTGGTGCGCAGTGCGGTGGTGCCCGCCATGGAAAATGTGACGCTGTGGCATGAGCGCGATATCAGCCATTCATCGGTGGAGCGCGGGATTGGCCCGGACGCCACCGTGACGCTGGATTTCGCGCTCGCGCGACTGGCAGGCATGATGGACAAGCTGACCATCTACCCGGACCAGATGATGGCGAATTTAGAGAGCCTGGGCGGGGTGGTGCATTCCGGTGAAGTATTGCTGGCGCTGACCAAAGCCGGGATTTTACGCGAAGATTCCTACAAAATTGTGCAGCGTAACGCGATGGCCACCTGGACCAAATTGGGCCAGCCTGGTGCCAAGGATTTTCGCGCCAATTTGCTGGCTGACCCTGAAGTGGCTGGGCGAATTTCACCCGCGGTGATCGACGCAGCGATGGATTGCAAACTACATTTGGCGGAAATCGATACGCTGTTTGCCCGGGTGTTTGGCTGACCGGCGGGGCTTATTCGATGTGCTCGATCATCTTGCGAATTGAGGACTCAGGCATTTTCATCGGTGCCAACCGCGATGAAATGCTGGATCGGCCATGGGTGGGACCCGGTGCCTATTGGCCAAAACTGCGCGGCGTGATTGCTGGGCTTGATAAAACCGCTGGTGGCACCTGGATGGGATTGAACGAACAAGGCGTGATGGCGGCGGTGCTGAACCGTCATGGCTCGCTCGGCCCAGCGCCTGGCAAACGCAGCCGGGGTGAATTACCCCTGTTGGCGCTGGCGCACCCCTCAGCCGAAGCCGCAGTGTCGGCTCTCTCGCGGCTTGAAGCCAGCGCGTATCGCAGTTTTAACCTGGTGATCGCCGATTGCGAGCAGGCCTTTTGCCTCAGTGGGCTGGAACGAGGCATGCCGGTGGTGTCGGAACTTGGGCCTGGCACCTGGATGATTACATCAGGTGAGCCAAACGAGATGAGACTGCCGCGCATTGCCCGGCATTTGCCAAAGTTTGAGTCGGCAGCATGGGAAAACTGGGATTTACTGCTGGCGGACAATACCGCGCCTTGGGAAAGTGCTTTGAACATTCCACCGCATAACGGCTTTGGAACCGTGAGTGCCTCACTGATGGCGCTGCCAAAAAATACGTCACCTAGCTGGGATTTTGCTGCTGGGCCGCCGCATGAAGCGGCGTTTGCTGAGGTGATCCTTCCATTCTAAAATAGCGAAACAACAACGGACCGGACCAGGGCATATGGACAATAACCGACCTAGCGCACGGCCCCCCGCCCGACGACCGGTTGAGCTTGATTGGCCAGAGGACGATCTCGAACGGCTGGGGCATTGCCCTGTTTGTGGCGCCACTGCTCGGCAACTTGTTTTTTCAGGATTAAAGGACAAGATATTTTTTTGCGCACCGGGGTCATGGTCTAATTGGCGATGCTATTCATGTGATGTCGTTTATCTCGATCCTCGCCCAACTCTGCAATCCATTGGCCGCGCCTATGAAGCATACTACACGCATGAATTGCCGCCCAAGTCGGTTGTAAGCCGAATCTCGGCAGCCTTACGAACGAGGATCAGGAACAGCTACCTTAATAAGCAACTCGGCTATCAATTGAAAAATACCCTCCCGCTGGGGTGGATGGCGTATATGTTCTTTGCCTCGCAAGCAGCCGTCACTGAAAACACCGTCAGACATTTACCCCGCCCCGCAGAAGGGGCTTGTAAGCTTCTTGATATTGGTTGTGGAAATGGTGAATTTTTGAAAATTGCCCAGGATATCGGTTACGACGTTCAGGGGGTGGAGTTCGACCCAGCCGCATGTGCCGCCGCCGCTGGGTTTGGGCTCAAAGTATTTCAAGGAAGCCTGGAGGAGGCCATTCTTCCACAAAATTATTTTGATCAGATTACGCTCAGCCACGTGCTTGAACATTTTCATAACCCGCGCTCGGCTCTCGCTAAAATTTTCACACTATTACGTCCCGGTGGCCGCGTTTGGATAACGGTACCGAACATATCAGGATATTCGATTCAGAAATTCAGCGAAAACTCCCGCCTGCTCGAGCCGCCGAGGCATCTGGTGATGTTCGATACGAAATCGCTCGCTAGCATTCTGGCGGCTGCGGGGTATCAAAATATTATATGCAAAAACACTAAGGATTTCAATTATCAATATTTTACCGTCAATCAAAGCTGGATGATTGAGAACGGACTAGACCCCTACGCCACCGACACCCCAGCCGCTCCAGCGCATGTCAAGCGAGAATTTTTGGCGGCTTATCAATCATCAATCAATGAAATCGAGCATGACGAAATTATAACATTTACTGCCCACAAGCCGGTGTCATGCTAACGAATATGTGGGGGACACCGGCTTGGTGGTGGAACATTAGAAAATCTTGTTGATAATATCGTCGCCGATGCCAAACCCGGCGCCAGTGACAATGGCGCGGCCAAAGCCGGAATTGAACAACCCGCCGAGCAAGCCACCGGCACCCTGCTGCTGCGGGTAACCACCGCCATAGCCGCCCTGCGGCGGATACGGCATGGGCTGCTGCTGCGGCTGCTGGCCCCAAGGCGACTGCTGCGGCATTTGTTGCAATGCCTGCTGCTGATTTTCCACAAACCCATGCAAAGCCTGCAATAAGTTTGATACTTGATTTTGTTCAGCTTGAATGGCCAGGGCGATGCTCTTCAAATCCAGCAGCCATTCACGGGCGTCCTGGTTGCCGGCCTGATTAGCGGCTTGCAGCTTGGCGGCGAGGTCTTTGAGTTCTTGCACGGTCTGCTGCGCCTGATTCTGCAACTGGCTGTATTGGGTGTCGATGGTCTGGATGTCCATGGTTGGGTCCTCCTGATGAGATGGCGATTATATAAGCGACTATCTGCCCTGCCGGTAGATGGCGCAGGCGGCGCCGAATGCCTCAAACAAACGTTTGCGGTCCTCAAAGTGCGTAACCTCCCATTCCGGGTGCCATTGCACGGCCATGGCGAAGGATTTAGCGCCCTCCACCCGCACCGCCTCGATGGTACCATCGGGGGCTAAGGCCTCCACCGCCAAGCCGGGGGCCAACTGATCGATCCCCTGGCCGTGCAGAGAATTCACCGCGATCTCGCTGGCGCCGCAAATTTCCGCCATCCGGCCTGACAGGCTGACATTGTGCTTGATGGCGAATAATTGCTCGCGCGTGCCCTCACCCGCCCGGTGGTCCATCCGGCCCGGCACCTTATGAACTTCCTGATACAAGGTGCCGCCCAAGGCCACGTTGAGCTCCTGCAGGCCCCGGCAGATGCACAATACCGGGATCCCACGGTCCAGTGCGGCACGGATCAACGGCAGGGTGGTGGCATCGCGGTCGGGGTCGTGAAAGTCGGGCGTGGCATCGAAGTCGGCACCGTAGCGGATGGGCGCCACGTTGCTGGGGCTGCCATTGAACATCAGGCCGTCCAGACGGTCCAGCAGTGCAGTCATTGGCTCGCCCTCGGGCGGGATGAGGACCGGCACAGCGTTGGAAGCCGCCATCAGGGCGGCGCCGTAGCGCGCCGGGGTGGCGTGCTGGATGTAGTTGCTGATCAATTTGGTGCAGGCTGGAATACCCACCACACTCATTTGCGACATGCTCAACTCTCCACAGGCGAAAATATTAAAGGCG
>NCFD01000137.1 GCA_002281005.1 Acidocella sp. 35-58-6
GATACCGCGAATGATCTCTACCAGTTTCATCATCGGTACTGGATTGAAAAAATGCATGCCGATGAATTTGCCGGGCCGGTCGGTCAGGGCCGCTAGCCGCGTGATGGAAATGGAGGAGGTATTAGAGGCGATGATGGTTTCAGCGTGCAAATTAGGTATCAGCGCGGCATAGATTTTTTGCTTTAGCTCCTCGCGCTCGGGCGCTGCCTCAATCACGATATCGGCATTAAAAAACGCCGTATAGTCAGTCGTGGTGGTCAGGTGTGTCAACGCCTCGTGCATATCCTCGGCGGTGATCGTTTGCTTTTGTACCTGGCGCTCCATGTTTTTGGTCATGGTGGCCACGGCTTTGGGTAGTGCGGCTTGCACCGCGTCCACCAGCACCACCTCATACCCCGCCAGCAAGGCGGTGTGGGCGATGCCGTTGCCCATCAACCCGGCACCGATGATGCCGATTTTTTTGATGCTCATAGGGCTTTGTCCAATTCCGGCAGGATCGTGAATAAATCCCCCACCAGCCCATAATCCGCCACCTGGAAGATCGGCGCGTCTTCATCCTTGTTGATCGCAACGATGACTTTTGAATCCTTCATACCGGCGAGATGCTGAATGGCCCCGGAAATGCCGATGGCGATGTACAGGTCAGGTGCCACGACCTTGCCGGTCTGGCCCACCTGGTAATCATTCGGAACGAACCCGGCATCAACAGCGGCGCGCGAGGCACCGACGGCGGCGTGCAGTTTGTCCGCCACCGGGTCGATGAGTTTGGTGAAGTTCTCGCCGTTTTGCATACCGCGACCACCCGAGACGATAATTTTGGCGGCGGTAAGTTCTGGGCGCTCAGATTTGGAAAGTTCCGAGGAAAGGTAGGTTGAGTTGGCGTTGGCGGTATCGCCATTCACGGCTTCGATGGTTGCTGCACCGCCTGTTGCAGCGGCGGGGTCGAAGCTGGCAGCCCGCACCGTAATGATTTTTTTGGTATCCGATGATTTCACAGTGGCCAGTGCATTGCCCGCATAAATCGGGCGCACAAATGTGTCGGCATCGATCACGCCGGAAATATCCGAAATTGGCTGGCAATCCAGCAATGCTGCGATGCGCGGCATAACATTTTTGCCGGTGGCCGTGGACGCGCTCAATATGTGCGAATACCCGCCGGCCAGCCCTACCACCAACGCCGCCAATGGCTCAGCCAGCGCGTGCGCGTAGGCTGCATTATCAGCCACCAGCACCTTGGTGACCCCCGCGATTTTAGCAGCGGCATCAGCGGTAGCGGCGACATTTTCGCCCGCCACCAGCACATGCACGTCGCCCAGTTGGGTGGCTGCGGCAACCGCCGAGCGGGCCGGTTGCTTGATGCCAGTGGTATCAAAATCGAGAAGTACCAGAGAGGTCATGATCAGATCACCTTTGCTTCGTTACGCAGTTTATCAAGCAAGGCGGTAACATCCGCCACTTTCACGCCAGCCTTGCGGGCCGGCGGCTCCGACACCTTGATTGTGGTTAAGCGCGGCGCCGGGTCAACGCCGAGGTCGGCTGGTTTAAGGGTGTCGATGGTCTTTTTGCGGGCCTTCATAATATTTGGCAGTGAGGCATAGCGCGGCTCGTTCAGCCGCAAATCGGCGGTGACAACGGCCGGCAGTTTTAAGGCGATGGTTTCTAAACCGCCATCAACTTCGCGCGTGATGGTAGCCTTGCCGTCGGCAATTTCCACTTTGCTGGCAAACGTGCCTTGCGGCCAACCGAGCAACGCTGCCAGCATCTGGCCAGTGGCATTCATGTCATCATCGATCGCCTGCTTGCCCATAATCACGAGGTCGATGGCTTCTTTTTCCACCAGAGCTTTAAGGATTTTGGCAACGGCGAGCGGTTCGAGTGCTGCATCGGTTTCCACCAAAATGCCACGGTCGGCGCCCATGGCGAGTGCCGTGCGAATGGTTTCCTGGCAGGCCGTGACACCGGCGGACACCGCAATGATCTCGGTGGCGACGCCTTTTTCCTTCAGCCGCACGGCTTCTTCAACGGCAATTTCATCGAACGGGTTCATCGACATTTTAACCCCGGCGGTTTCCACCGCCGAGCCATCGGATTTCACCCGGACCTTCACATTGTAATCGACGACGCGTTTGACGGGGACGAGGAGCTTCATGTGGATAACCTTAACATTATTGTTGGCCGTGTGGTGTTAGTATGCCCTGATGGGCGGCATACTCAATATTTAGTATGGGTTTAAATCCCTCTAAACGGGCAGTCAACGCTTAGGGCTATCT
This sequence comes from Acidocella sp. 35-58-6, assembly GCA_002281005.1. GTDB lineage: Bacteria > Pseudomonadota > Alphaproteobacteria > Acetobacterales > Acetobacteraceae > Acidocella. Next base: position 2,271 of record NCFD01000137.1, read on the forward strand.
ATTAACGAATACGGCATAGCCGTGAGATCGCCTCCTCAATGTCATTCAGGGGGGCACAGTAACTCAAGCGGAAAAAATCCTGACCACGGCCGGCATCGAAGTCAAAGCCCGGCGTGGCGGCGATGCTGGCTTCATCGAGCAAGCGGCTGCAAAAGGCGGCGCTGTCCGGCGCGTGGGTAGAGCTATCCAAATACACATAAAACGCGCCATCAGGCGGCGAGAAGGTGGGAAACCCGGCATTGGGCAGGCCGGTCAGTAACATCTCACGGGCGGTGGCATAGGTGGCGCGGTTGGCTTGCAGTTCATCATCGCAGTCGAACGCGGCGGTTGCGGCAATTTGGCTGATATGCGGCGGGGAGATGAAAAAATTTTGCGCCAGACGCTCGGTGACCCGCACCAGTTCCTCCGGCAGCACCATCCAGCCAATCCGCCAGCCCGTCATCGAAAAATACTTCGAGAAGGAGTTGATGACGATCGCGCTCTCGGAAAACTGCGTGGCGGTCGCGATGGGCTTGCCATAAGTGAGGCCGTGGTAAATTTCATCCGAGATCAGCCGGATACCCTTTGCATGACAATATCGCGCTATGGCTGCTAACTCATCGGGGTGCAGCATTGAACCCGTGGGGTTGGCCGGACTGGCGATAATCAAACCATCAGGTGCTGGGTCCAGCGCGTCCAGCATCGCGATGGTGGGCTGAAAGCCAGTCTCAATGCCACAGGGCAAAATAACCGGGTGCAGCCCCAGCGCGGTGGCGATGTTCACATAGGGCGGGTAGTAGGGAGCCGCGAGCGCAATACGGTCGCCCGGATTGAAGGCGGCGAGAAACGCCAACGGAAACGCCCCCGACGCACCAAAGGTAACGGCGATGCGGTTGGGGTCAACCGCCACATTGTACCAACCTTGGTAATGCTGGGCGATGCGTTCACGCAGGAAGCCCCGGCCCAGGCCCTCAGTGTAGCCTAGCGCGTCGCCCGACTGCAGCGCATTGGCCACCGCCCGTTTGGCTCCCTCGGGCAGGCCGGTTCCAGGCTGGCCCACCTCCATGCGCAAAATTTTAGGTGCGCCGGCCGGTAGCGACAAAGCGCGCTGGTTGGCGGTGGTGATGACATCCATCACCCGAAACGGCGGAACCGCTCCGCCTGCGCCGATTTTGAGCAATGTTATTGCCCGCCGACCGCCAGCCCCTGACCACGCGGGTCGGCATTCGCCGTGCAACTGGCTTCGCCACCCGGTACGCCGCCGGGGCAGGAAATCACGTTGGCGCGGCCCAGGTCCGGCACCGCTGCGGTTGGTGTTTTATGCAGCGCGTTGGCCAACCCGTCGAGCACCGCCTCGGCAGCGCCGATTTGGCCGGTGCCGGTCACGGCGGCACGGAATTCATCACCTTTATAGGCGATGCCCGCCGCCAGTAGCGGCGTGGTGACGGCCCGGGGTGAGACTGCAAGCAGTACGCCTGTGCCCGCCGCAACTCGTCCGGTGCCGAACAGATTGTTCATGCTGGTGGTGCAGGCGACGACGCCCCCATTTTTATCCAAAGCCTCAAATCCGGCGGAGGCCGGCAGATGGCCGTCGTTGGGTGGCGTTGGAATGAAGGCCAACGTGCTGCCATCAAACTTCGAGACTGCGGGCTGGCCGAACACCGGCAGGCCGGTGTTTAGGTCTGCGACAGTAAGGCCACCACCTGCGGTATCAGCACCGTCAACGAACTGGCGCGACAGGCTGCCTGCATAAAAACCGTTAACCCCCTGGGTTCGTAAGGCTTCCAGAGTGGTTGCCAGGTCAGGCTGCACCAAATTGGCTCCGGCGCTCAGCACACCGCCACCCGGTGCACCAAATATGCTGGCGGCCACCGGGTCGGCCAATAATGCACCACCGACGACTTGCAGGTCAGACTCCAGAGCCGGCGAGACCGGCACGCCGCCGGCCAAACGTTCAGCGGGAGCAATCACGCTTGCGAACGGCAACGCACCATAGCGCGCCTGCAAGGCCAGCAGGCCGCGGGCCAGCGTGGGCACCGCCGCCGGGCGGTCGCCGCCCGTTTGGGCTGGGGCACCCGCTGGAAACAACAAGGTAACCGGGGGCTGCGCACTGCCATCGGCTGCGGGCATTTTGATAATACAAGCACCACCACCGCCCAGCCCGGCGCGTGATGGCAGGGTCACTGCCATCGCAAAACCAGCCGCCGCTGCCGCATCTGCCGCGTTGCCGCCGTTATTAAGGATCTGCCTGGCCGCCAGCGCCGCCTGCGGTTCATCGGCCACCACGTAGCCGAAAACTGAGGGGTTGATGTCGCCCTGGCCGAGGTTGGTGCTTGTGTTATCGCCAAAGCCAGGCAGATGCTTGGTGACGCCGCACCCGGCCAGCAACGGCAGTGTGACCAGCAACGCGAGCCGTAGAACCGGATGTTTGTGCAAAGCCATGTGACCCCAGGGTGCTAAGTGAAATTGTGCTACGTTAAATTAAGCGTTGGCGTTGCATAACCGTGATTTTTTACCCCGGCAACTTAGCGCGGCCTAGGGTACGGCAAATCCACCCATAGCGGTGCCTTTGGCCTACGCAACGCGCAGTAAACGTAGGCGTGGGTAGAACACACTTACCGCTAAGCCGATGATCACCAAGGCAGCCGCTG
>NCFD01000138.1 GCA_002281005.1 Acidocella sp. 35-58-6
AGGCCAGCATGGTGAAGGCGGCTTCCGGCACCATCGGCATGTAGCCCACCACGCGGTCGCCCTTGGTCACCCCAAGTGCGGCCAGAGCCCCGGCGATTTTTTCGACCCGGGTGAGGGCCTGGTTGTAGGTGATATGCTCAAGCCGCCCTTCCATCGGGCTGTCCCAGATCAACGCCACCCGCTCACCGTTGCCCGCCGCAACATGGCGGTCGAGGCAATTATACGAGGTATTGAGCATCGCCCCCGGAAACCAGGCGCCGTAAGGGCCGGTTGCGGGCTCGAAAATTTTGGTGGGCGGAACATCCCAGTCGATCAGCTTGGCACATTCAGCCCAGTAGGCTTCCGGGGCGTGCTGCCATTGCGCGTACAGCGTGGCGTAATCGACCATATCGATATCCTCCAATATTTTGGAACCCGGGGGTGGTTGGTTCCACCTCCCTCTATAACGACAAACGGGGGCGGTGTGGCACCGCCCCCGGGATCATCAATTTTAGGCTAGATTAGCGTGCGCCGATCGGCAGCACGGTTTTGCCGTGCGCTTCGTTGATCACTTCGGCAGCGCCCAGATAGAAGGCAAGTGCGGCGGTGATCAGGCCGCCATAGCCGCCCAGCATCCCCAGCACCGGCACGCCGAGCAGGTCTTTGCCGGCCAGCAGGAAAAAGGTGGGGACCAGTGCCGTGAACACCAGGAACAAAGCCCGGTTAAGCGCAAAGGTGCCAACCCACATGACGGTGGTGAACAGGCCCCAAGCGAACAGATACCAGCCAACCGCTTCGCCGGTGACGCCGGCTGCGAAAAAATGCACGAATGCAGCAAAGCTCCACCAGAATGCGCCGTATGAGCAGAATGCCACGAAGCCGAAGGTGTTGCCTTTGACCATTTCCATCAGCCCGGCAAAAAATTGTGCGGTGCCGCCGAAGGCAAACGCCATGGCCAGCACAATGCCGAGGCCGGTTGGCGCCATGTTGCCAGAATTGATCATGCTCAGCAAAAACGTGGTGAGTGCGAAGCCAAATAGTCCGAGCGGTGCCGGATTTGCGAGTTTCATGTGTATCCTCCAGTTAAAAATATTATTCTTAATAAACGCTCGGTCACCGAAATAACGTGGCGCGGATTCACGTTTAGCGAAAACAATCTGGTTTTGCAAATAGCTTGTTATAAAAACTTTTGGGAACGATAAGATATAATATAGCAGTTATAGTGCGGCATTTTAGCAGGACAACGAAGCTGCACTAATGCGATGGCTCCTGCACGGCGCTGACGCTGGGTACCGCTTTTCGTAAACATAAGGTGGCGGCAGTGGCGGCCACCATGCCAAAACCAAGCAGCCCAAAGGCATCGCCATATGCAAAATAATAAGACTGCGTCTTGATAATATGGCCAAGCGCCTGAATGGCCTGCAGCCGCGCGGCGGCGGGGTCGGCCATGCCACGCGTTTCAAAATAATGTTGCAATGCGCCCAACCGCGCCTGGGTGGCGGGTGCCAGCAGGCTCACTTGCGGGGTGAGAATGGCGGAATGAAATTTTTCGCGGTTGGTCACAAAGGTTTGAACCACCGCAATGCCCACTGCGCCGCCAAGGTTACGCATCATATTAAATAATGATGACGCCGACCCGGTATCCTTACGGGCGATCCCGGCGGTGGCGATGGCGGAGATCGGCGGGAATACAAATGCCTGCCCGACCGCGCGGATCAGATTGGGGATGAGCATTTGCGAACCGCTATCATCAGGCCCAAGTGACAGATTCATAAAACAGCTAACTGAAAACAGCGTAAAGCCGAAGGCCAGTAGCCAGCGCAAATCAAACCGTTTCATGAACCACGGCATAAACGGAATGATAATTAATTGCGGCAAGCCAATCCACGCCATCACCTCGCCAGCCTGGCGGGCGCTGTAGCCGTGCGACTGCGAGAGATAAATCGGGATCAGGTAAACCGCCGCGTACAGCACAAACCCCAGCATCACATTGGCAACCGAGGAGAACGAAAAATTGCGCTCCTTGAACAGCCGCAAATTCACCAGCGGGGTTTTGTGATGCAGTTCAATATATATAAACGTCGCGAGTGACACCGCCGAGATGATGGACAGCCGTAATATCAGCGGCGAGCCGAACCAGTCATCCTTATTGCCTTCCTCCAGCACCACTTGCAGGCAGGCCAGCCCTACCGCTACCGTAACAACTCCCCACCAGTCGCCCTGGCGGATTTTGTGCAGCCGCATCGGTGAGGGTTCCAGCCCGGCGAACAATGCCGGCAACATCACCGCACCCGGAATGAGATTGAGGAAAAATATGTAGCGCCAGCCGTATAAATCGGTGATCGTGCCGCCAATGGTGGGGCCGATGGCAGGGGCCATGGTGGCGGTGAGCGCAAACATCGAGAACCCCATGGGGCGCGCGCGTTCGGGCAATAATATTATCACGCAGGTGAGCGAGAGCGGGATCAGCACGCCACCGGCAAACCCCTGGGCCGCACGCAGCACCACCATTTCGGGGAAGTTTGTGGCCAGCCCGCAGGCCACCGAAAAGGCCAAAAATATAATCGTATTGGCAATTAAATACCGGCGCAACGAAAACACTTCTGAAAGCCAGCCCGACAGTGGGATCACCACCACCTCGCCGATCAGGTACGCGGTCGAGATCCAGCCGCCATCATCCAGCCCGGTGCCGATGCCGCCCTGAATATCGGGCAGCGAGGTATTCACCACCTGGGTATTCAGCACCGCCATGAAGGCGCCGAGCAAGGAACCGCCCACTGCCAGTTTGTTACGCAGCGGGATTGTTTGATGATCGCTCATGGCAGGCTAGTTTTGGCGGCCTGAGCGGGTGTCGATGGCGGGCTCCACCGACATGCCAGGCCGCAATTTGTCGATCAGCGCCGGGGTCAGGTTGATGTCGATTTTCACAGGCAGGCGCTGCACGATTTTGGTGAAATTGCCGGTGGCGTTGTCAGGTGGCAGCAGCGCAAATTCCTGGCCGCTGGAAGGCGCAATGGACTCCACCGTGCCGGTAACATGCAAATCCGGGTAGCCATCCACCCCGATGGTGACCGGCTGGCCGGGCTGGATACGGGTGATCTGGGTTTCCTTGTAGTTGGCCTGCACATACACCTGGGTCAGCGGCACCACGGCCATAATTTGGGTGCCGGGTTGCAGGTAATCACCCTCGGCGATGGTTTTGTTGGCGATCACGCCATCAAACGGGGCGATGATTTTGGTGTGGCCGAGATCGAGGCTGGCCTGGGTGGCGCGGGCTTGCGCCTGTGTTAGACCGGCGGCGGCCTCGGCAGCCTGCGCGTTGAGTACATCTACTTGCCGCTGTGCCGCCAACAGATTGGCTTGATCAGCGGCCAGGGCGGCTTTGGCGGTGGCGGTGTCGGTCATGGCTTGCTCGGTGGCCTGCACGGTGGTGGCGCCACCCGCACTGGCACGGGCATAGCGGCCCTGGTTCTGGCCGGCAAAATTCAGCCGCGCCTGGTCCGCCGTTACCAGCGCCTCTGCCGCTGCAATTTTTGCCTGTTGCAAAGCCAGTAAGGCGGCATCGGCCTGTACGGTGGCCTGGGCGGCGGCCACATCACCGGCGGCGCTAGCCAGGGTGGCAAGGTAGTCTTTATCATCGATTGTGGCGAGCAACTGGCCCTTCGTGACCTGCTGATTATTTTTCACCAGCACGGCACTGACATAGCCGCCGATCTTGGGCGCCATCACCGCGGAATCGGCCTCGATGTAGGCATCATCAGTTGAAATAATATATTGCCCGACCAGCAAATAATGCACCAGCCAAACCACCAGCAATATCAGCACCACCGCACCGGCGGTCAGGCCAAAAAATCGCCGGGTGGACCCCAAAATTCCCTGCTTACTCACCCGTAACCCCAGCTTTATCCAGGCCCACATGTGGCTTGGCCGCTGTCCTATACAAGATGCTATGCGCGCACGGCCAGTCAGCCGTCGCGGTGGCTCAGAGCTTCTCGACCTGGCTGTATTCGAGGTCCACCGGGGTGGAGCGGCCAAAGATAGACACCGAGACTTTGACCCGGCCTTTATCCTCGTCAACTTCCTCGACCACGCCGTTGAAGCTGGTGAACGGCCCATCGGCCACGCGAATTTGCTCGCCGATTTCAAAGATAATGGCGGGGCGGCGATGCTCGGTGCCGTCCTGCGCCTGCTTCATAATCCGCTCGGCTTCCGCATCAGGGATCGGTGTTGGGCGGGTTTTGCTGCCCAAAAAGCCGGTGACCTTGGGAACATCCTTCACCAGATGCCAAGTGTCGTCGGTCAGTTCCATTTTGATCAGAACATAGCCCGGGAAAAATTTGCGCTCGGTGTTGACCTTCTGGGCGCGGCGGATTTCCACCACCTCCTCAGTCGGCACCACGACCTCATCGATATGGTCGCGCAAGCCTTTCAGCTCGGCCTGCTCCATGATCTGGGTGGCGATTTTTTTCTCGAAGCCCGAATAGACGTGCAAAACATACCAACGCTTGGCCATTTGATGTTCCTTAATTGCCGGCGTTGAACAGGGCGCGCATACCGGCCCCGATGATCTGATCAACCGTCAGAAAGAACACCGCTGTAATCAGCACCATCACAAACACCAGCCCGGTGGTTTGCAGGGTTTCCTTGCGTGATGGCCAGGTGGTTTTTTTGGCTTCCGCCTGCACCTCGCGCATGAACTTCAATACGTTTACCGCCACGCTGAAAAAACTCCGTTAAGCCGCGTTACAAGATAAAATTTTCCGATGCGCTGGGGGATGGCAGGGGCGGAGGGTCTCGAACTCTCAACCTCCGGTTTTGGAGACCGGCGCTCTAGCCAATTGAGCTACGCCCCTAGTCCTAACCAGCACAAGGGCGCGTTCCACACGTT
>NCFD01000139.1 GCA_002281005.1 Acidocella sp. 35-58-6
TGCATGTCGCCCGCCAGGCGATGGTGCATTGTAAGCTCGACCAGCTCTGGCTCATGGTCTCCCCCGGCAACCCGCTGAAACCGGCACAGGGCATGGCGCCGTTCGCCGAGCGGCTGGCTTCGGCACAAAAAATCGCCGATGGACGGCGGATCATCGCCACCGCGATCGAGCAAAAACTCGGGACCATTTATACCGCTGACACCATGGCGGCGCTCAAAAAACGCTTCCCGCGCACAAAATTCATCTGGCTGATGGGGGCCGATAACCTTGCCCAACTACCGGAATGGGGCCGCTGGCAGCAAATTGTGCACGCCATGCCGATGCTGATTCTACCGCGCCCCGGGCAAACTCGCCCGGCTTTGGCGGGTCAGGCAGTCAAACGGCTGGCCCACCATCGCCTTCCGGCGCGCTCTGGGCTATGTCTTGCCGCAACCAAAGCGCCAGCCTGGATATTGCTGCCCGTGAAGGAAAATTCGACCTCAGCCACCGCACTTCGGGCCCGCTTGGCCCGGCCATCGTTTTAAGGAGTTTTCGCCATCTCTCGTCCACCGTCCCGGACCGCCGCCCCGCGAGCCGCCACCACCACCGCAACCACGCGCAAACGCGCTGCCAAACCGGCCACCGCTGCGGCCGATGCGTTGCCCGCCATGCCTGGCACGCCGCGCAAAAAAGCTACCATCGCCGGTCCGCGGACCAAAAAAGCCGTGGTCAAAACCTCGGTTGCCGAGCTTGACCGTATGCAGGCCGTGATATGGGAAAGCTTGGATGAGGATAAAGCGGAGGACATCGTTGCCATCGACCTCGCCGGCCGCGCCAGCTTTGCCGACCGCATGGTCATTGCCACCGGTCTTGCCGACCGGCAGATCTCGGCCATGGCCACGCATTTAAATGAAAAACTGGTAGAAGCCGGCTTCAAAAAGGTTCGCCTGGAGGGTGCGAACGGCACTGATTGGGTGCTGATCGACGCTGGCGACATCATTGTGCATTTATTCAAGCCGGACTCCCGCATACTATATGGGCTCGAAAAAATGTGGGGTGCCGACCTCGACGAACCCTCAACCCTCGAAGAATGATCGTCCAAATAAGCGCTCGCCATTTTGTTACCCCCGCGAAAGCGGGGCGTTTTCGATGCGCTTGCTAGCCATTGGACGCGGCAAACCGGGCCCCGAGGCTGAAATTTTTACCCGCTACGCCGCGCGCATTAAGCCAAAAATGACCCTCCATGAGTTCAATGACGGCGTTGGCGCGGCCATTGAAATCAAACGACGCGAAGCCGAAACCTTGAACGCTGCTATCGCGCCGCAGGATTTTGTTATCGCGCTGGACACCGCCGGTAAAACGCCCGACAGCCTGGAATTGGCCAAAATGCTCACCGGCTGGACCGACTCGGGCAAACACCTCACCTTCGTGATCGGCGGCGCCGAAGGGCTGGATGCCAGCATCATCGCCCGGGCTGACGCGGTGCTATCGCTTGGCCGGCTCACTTGGCCACATATGCTGGTGCGGCCCATGCTGGCGGAACAAATCTATCGCGCCCAAATGATCAACACCGGCCACCCCTACCACCGCGCTGGCCGCCCGTAAGAGAGATATAATGATGCCTAAAAAGCCTGTGATGTTGGTGATCCTTGATGGCTTCGGCTACCGCGAGGACCGCGCTGACAACGCCGTAGCGCAAGCCAATACCCCGAATTTCGACCGTCTCTGGGCAGCCTCACCACATGCGCTGCTCACCACATGCGGGCGCGTGGTGGGGCTACCCTCGGGCCAGATGGGCAATTCCGAAGTGGGGCATTTGAACATCGGCGCCGGACGGGTGGTGATGCAGGAATTACCCCGGATCGATGCCGCCATTGAAGATGGCTCGCTGGCCAAAAACCCTGCCCTGACCAAAATGATTGCGGCTTTACAGGCATCCGGAAAAACCTGTCATCTGGTCGGCTTGATCTCCCCCGGCGGCGTGCATTCGCACCAGGACCAGGCCGTTGCGCTGGCCAATATTATTACCCAAGCCGGGATTGCGGTGGTGGTGCACGCCTGGCTCGATGGCCGCGATACGCCGCCGCAAAGTGCGCTCGACTATATCGCCGCATTCGAAGCCGCCCTGCCTGCCAACGCCCGCATCGGCACGTTGATTGGCCGCTATTACGCGATGGACCGCGACCAGCGCTGGGAGCGCGTCAGTCAGGCCTATGATTTGATTGTTGCAGGCCAAGGCAAACATTTTGATAAAGCCAGCAGCGCCGTTACGGCCAGCTATGCTGACAACATTACCGATGAATTTGTCAAAGCTGCCTGCATCGGCAGCTATGCCGGTATGGAAAATGGCGACGCATTGGTATGCTTCAATTTCCGCGCTGACCGGGTGCGTGAAATCCTCACCGCCTTGCTCGACCCGGCATTCGAAGGCTTTGCACGCCGCAAAACTCCCAAAATCTCCACTGCCATTGGCATGACAGCGTACAGCGATGCACTAGCCCCTTTCATGCACACATTATTCGCGCCGCAACGGATGGATGAGTTGCTGGGCGAGGTGGTCTCCGCCGCCGGAATGACACAGTTGCGAATGGCGGAAACCGAGAAATATCCGCATGTCACCTATTTCCTCAATGGTGGCCGGGAAGTGCCTTATGAGGGCGAAAGCCGCATCATGGTGGCCTCACCGAAGGTGGCGACGTATGATCTGCAACCGGAAATGTCAGCACCGGAGCTGACCCAAAAAGCCGTGGCAGCCATCAACACCAGAAAATTCGACATGATCATTCTGAACTTCGCCAATCCTGACATGGTGGGACACACCGGCAGTTTGCCCGCCGCCATCAAGGCCGTGGAAACGGTTGACGCGGGGCTCGGCAAGATTGCCGATGCGATTGCAACACAGGGCGGTGCGCTGCTGGTGACCGCCGACCATGGCAATTGCGAACTGATGCGCGATGCCGCCACCGGTGAGCCGCACACTGCCCATACGCTTAACCCCGTACCGGTGCTGCTGGCAGGCGGGCCGCTGGGCGCCAAATTACACGACGGTATTCTGGCCGATCTGGCGCCAACTTTGCTGGCTTTACTCAATATTCCCAAACCGCCGCTGATGACCGGCAAAGTGCTCTTCAACTGAATGAAGACCACCGTTGCCCTGCTGCTGGCCCTAACCATCGCCCCCGCCGCCGCGCAGGCTGATTCGGCCAGCGCGACCAAAGCTCAGGCAGCACTGCAGGCGGCGCAACAAGCTGAAGCCGCTCACCAGGCCGCCGCCGCCGCCGCCCATGCCAAACAAGCAGCCGATGCCGCCAACGCCGCACAATTAGCCGAGGCCCAAGTTCAAGCAGCAATTCAGCTGCGGCGGCTGGAGGACCAAACCGGGGGTGCCACTGAAACCTACGCTGACCTGCAGGCGCAACAGCAACAAGCTGCTAATGCACTGAAACAAAACGAAGCCGCACTTGCCGCCTTGCTGCCCGTGATGCAGCGGATCAGCGCCCAGCCCGCGGCAACGCTGCTTGCCAACCCGGCCCGCCCGCAGGATTCGGTGCGCGGTATCATTATTATGCAAGGCATTGCCGCTGACATTCAGCGCCGCGCTACCGCGGTACAGGCCCAAACCCAGGCGGTAACTCACCTGCTGACCATGATGACAGATCAGCAAAAACTGCTGCTGGCCGCGGTCGCCGATCAGCAAAAGGCCGAAGACGCGCTGACCGCCCAAATTGCCGCGGCCAAGGCGGCTGAAACCGCCGAAGCCGACACCGAAGCCAAAGAAAACGCCGCCGCCATCGCCGCTAATGCCAATGTCCGTGACCTTGCGGCCATGGTTGCAAAAATAACCAACGCCAACAATACCGCTACCCCTGCTAATCCCTCGGCTAAACCAAGCATCGCCGACAACGCCCCGGTGGCTGGCCATATCATTCAGACATTTGGCGCCACCACCCTCGCCGGGCCCGCCACCGGCATTACTTACAACGCAGCACCAGGTGCACGAGTGGTCGCACCGTGCTCCGGGCCTGTGCAGTTTGCCGATACGTTTCAGTCCTACGGCGAACTGGTCATTCTGGACTGTGGGCAGAGCAACCTGTTTGTGCTCTCCGGCATGGCGAAGCTTGATGTCAGCGCCGGTCAGCGTGTGGCGCGTGGCCAGCCGGTAGGCGAAATGGCGAGCTTCGACCCTAAAAATCCGGCCAAGCAACCACAATTATATGTCGAACTCCGCCAGAACGGCACCCCGGTTAACCCGAATTCACGTTAACCTCCGGCTAGCTCTGGATAATTTACGGACTATGTTTTCTAATCGGCGGGTCCATGCTACCAGCCTTGGCTAACTTAGGGATGATAAAATGAAGTTGCGGAACGGGTTATTGTTGAGCTGCGTTTTCCTGTCCGGGCTGGTGATCGGCACCACCACCTCCCCCATCCGTCACGCCTGGGGTCAGGAGGCAGGCAACGACAGCACCTACCAGCAACTCTCGTTGTTCGGCGATATTTTCGAACGCATCAAGGCCAATTATGTGGTTGACCCACCCTCTGACAAATTGATTTACAATGCCGTCAACGGCATGCTCTCCGGCCTGGACCCGCACAGCAGCTACATGAATGCCAAACAATATGCCGACATGCAGGTGGAAACCACCGGCCAGTTCGGTGGTCTGGGCCTCGAAGTCACCGAGGCTGGCGGCTTACTGAAGGTCATCAGCCCCATTGATGACACGCCTGCCTTCAAGGCCGGCATCAAGCCCGGTGACATTATCGTCGATATCGACGGTCATTCCACGGAAGGGCTGGCGCTGAACGACGCGGT
>NCFD01000140.1 GCA_002281005.1 Acidocella sp. 35-58-6
AGGAGTGCTATGCCCTGCCGCATGCGGTAGGATGTGACCAGCAACCAATAGAGTGCAACTGCCGGCAAAGCGAACGATACACCACAAAATAACGCGAAATATTGAATTTCTGAGAATGGCAGCAACCAACTGATCAAGGTGATCGGCACGAATACAGGGCTGATATGAATTTGCCAGAACGGCAGTGGCGAATTGACGGATAAAAGCTCTAGCCGCCAGCTATTGTGCCAGAGCAACGATGCAATCGCCCCTGAATCGCTCCAGAACGCCCCGAGTACGTAAAAATGCCGAAGCACCAAAATCATATTTGTTACAAGTGGGATGGCCGCCACAATGACCAGCCCGAGCCCCATGACAATGCGGTCCTTGGCAACCTTATCAGTATTCGTCATCCATCCACTCGCATTCTGGCTGCCCGGTTGCCTGTGCACTATCTAACGGCCGCAACCCAGGCTTTCAACGGCTCGCTAGCCAGACCCCGCAGGTTCGTGGCAGTGTAACACTTATGACCGAACTTGACGCCATTGATCGCGCCATTCTGCGCCTGATCGCCAGTGATTCATCACTCTCCCTCAACGATATCGCCGACAAAGTGGGGTTGACGGCTACCCCTTGCTGGAAGCGGATCAAACGGATGGAGGAAGCTGGCATCATCCTGGGGAGGGTGGCGGTGCTGGATGCCGACAAGCTCGGCCTGCCGGTATCGGTATTCGTCTCTATTGAGACCTCGGATCATTCAGCCGAATGGCTGGAAGCCTTCGCAACGACTATTGCCACGACCCCGGAAATTGTTGGGGCCTGGAGGATGTCCGGCGATGTCGATTATCTGCTGCACGTCATCGTGCCGGATATCAACGCTTACGACGCTTTTTATAAAAAGCTCATTAACGCGGTGAAGCTGCGCAATGTGTCATCGCGCTTTGCCATGGAGCGCATGAAAAATGGTGCATTGCCGATCTGACCTCTGGCGGGTCAGATGAATTTAGTGCGTTTGACCACCATACGCACGCCGATGTTAATGCACAGTACAACCAGCATAACGATGAAGGCAGCGGCAAATGCCAAAGCATGTGACTCATCGGATGGCTGGTTGATGAAGCTCCAGATCACGTAGGTCAGGTAGCCGATGGGTGAATGGGTCAGTTGGCCATTCCACATATAGTTCGACCATCCTGCGGTGTAGATCAGAGGGGCGGTTTCGCCGACCGAAATTGCGAGCGCCAGCAGCACGCCCGTGATCACGCCGGATAATGCGCCGGGCAAAACAACCTTGAACACCACGACCGGATCGTTGGCGCCGAGCGCATAGGCGGCTTCACGCATGGAAACGGGCACCTGCCGCAAGGCCAACTCGCTGATCCGGGCCAGATACGGCACGATCAGAATGGCCAGCGTGATCGAGCCGGCCAGCGTGGAGAATTGCCAGCCGAGGGAGGTGACAAACACAATGTATGAAAAATAGCCCAATACGATGGAAGGCGTACCCGTCAGCACGTCCGACAGGAAACGGATCGAACTGCCAATTTTGTTGTTGCCGTACTCCGATAGGTAGATGCCCGCACCCACACCGATCGGCACAGCGATCAATAAGGCTCCTGCCGACAGCACGAGCGTACCCTCGATGGCATTCGCCAAGCCGCCGCCGGTGCCATTGGTGACTGTGGTAAATAGCCCGATGGAGAAAACCGAAATGCCACGTGATGCAACCACCCAAACAACATCAAGCAACGGGCCAATGACCATGAACAGGGCCAGACCGCAAACTGTCCACCCGGCCATGCTGATGGCAACGCGGCGGAGTTCCTGCGAGCTGCGTTTTGCGCTTGAGCTCTTACTGCTTGCTGTTGCGGACATTGAGAACCCCTGAGGAGAGTAGTTTGGCGCCGGCATTCACCACCAGCGTAATAATGAACAGCACCAGGGCAATTTCAGCGAGCGAACGAACCGCCATGTTGGTGGGGTCTTGCTCGGCGCTGTCGAGCTGGCTGACAATGAAGGAGGCGATGGTTGAAACCGGGCTGAAAATATTCTGCGGCAGAATATTGATCGCGCCGCCGGAAACCATCAGCACGGCCATAGTTTCGCCAAGGGCGCGGCCAAGCGCCAGAACAATGCCGCCCACCAAAGTGGTGCGGACCATCGGCATCATGGCTTTTGAAACCACCTCAAAATGGGTGGCACCAAGTGCGAACGCGGATTCGCGGTTTTCTTTAGGGACCTGCAAAAGCGCGTCTAGCAGGGTGGTGGCGATAATCGGCGTGATCATCAAAGCCAGCACCATTGAGGTGGCAAGCAGGCCGTAGCCGCCGCCAGCGTTGCCACCGGCGAAAAACGGAATGAACCCAAGCATTGCCGACAGGCCGGGCCCAATATATTTGGCAATCAACGGGATCAGTACCGCGATGCCCCAAAGGCCGAACACCACGCTGGGCACCACGGCCACAAGTTCAACAAGCAGTGAGAGCACTGGGCGGATTTTGGCGGGCACGGCTTCGGCGAGAAAAATCGCGGCACCGACGCTGAGCGGCACGGCAATCAGGATGGCGATGAAGGAGCTGAGCAAGGTGCCGACGATAAACACCAAAATTCCATAGCTGGCTCCTGGGGGCACTTGGGCGCCGCGTACGGTGACCGGGTCGCCGTAGAGGTTGCCGAGATCCCAGGTAATGCCCGAAATAAAGTCGATGCCGTTAAAACTGACAGCCTGGGCAGAATAGATCGCCAAAAACAAAACGACCGCGCATAGCGCGGCGGGGATCAGCAGGCTGAGGCCTAAAACGCTTAAACGAAACGGCTTTAATTTCATGTGTTAAAAACCTTGGAGGGTTCCACCCCCTGGCGAGAGCCAGAGGGTGGAATTTAGGCTTACTGAATGCGCGCGATCTGCGACTTGGAGAGCTCCACAACCGCCGGTGGCAGTGGCAGGAAGTTCACCTGACTCACATATTTCGGATCGTTACCAGTCGTCAAAGCCCAGGTTAGGAAGGTCTGGATGGCTTTGGCAGTGGTGGCATCCGGCTGCGAGGCGTTGATGATCGCATATTCATAGTTGATGATCGGGTAGGCTTCCGGACCCTTCGCAAACACTAGGCTGATGCGTTCATCAACCGGGGTATCGGTGGCGAGAGAGTTGGCGGCAGCGCTGACGGTTTCAGTCGTGGGCAGCACGAATTTGCCGTCGGCATTCTTCAGTTCAGCAGTGCCGAGACCGGCCTTATCGATCTGAGCTTTGAAGCTAACGCCAATATAAGCGATCGAGTAGGGGTTGGAGGCCGAGGCCGAAACCATGCCCGGGTTGCCGTTGGCACCCAGGCCACCCTGTACGGCAGGCCACGAAATGGTGGTGCCGTAGCCGAGGGCGGTGTGCCAGGCCGGGGTGGATTTATCGAGGTATTGGCTGAAGATGAAGGTGTCGCCGGAGCCGTCAACACGGTGAATCGGGACGATCACATGGGCGGGCAGCGCCACGCCTGGGTTGATCGCCTTGATCGCCGGGTCATTCCACATGGTGATTTTGCCCATGTAGATGTCAGCCAGGATCGGGCCGGACAGCTTGAGGTGCTTACCAGCCATGCCCGGCAGGTTGTAATTGATCGACTGCGCCGAAATGGCGAGCGGGATGCTCAACATGTTCGGGTTCTTGGCGACGATCGAGTCGGACAGATACGCATCTGACGCGCCGATCTGAACCAGGCCCTTCATGGACTG
The DNA here is from genome assembly GCA_002281005.1 of Acidocella sp. 35-58-6. Classification (GTDB taxonomy): domain Bacteria; phylum Pseudomonadota; class Alphaproteobacteria; order Acetobacterales; family Acetobacteraceae; genus Acidocella. Next base: position 3,709 of record NCFD01000140.1, read on the forward strand.
GGCAATGCCAGCGCCGGAACCGGTTGAGGTGGTGGTCACTTGGATGCCGGGGTTAGCGGCGGTGAAATCGGGTACCCAGATGTTGAACAGCGGGTAGAGCAGGCTGGAGCCGGTTTCAACCAAAGTGGTTGCAGCCTGGGCAGAGCCAGCCGAAACAGCGGCGAGCGCCAGAGCAGCGACGCCAGAGCGCAGCAAGGTCGAGCGGCGGAGGTTTTTGAAAATGTGCACGTGCAGTCCCCTTTTTTGAGATGGTTGTGGAGATCGCATCATCATTGAGCCGACCCCAAAACAAGGCAGTCTCTAATTCAACAATGTGACAAACGCGACAGGTATTCAGTTGCAGTTTTGTGACATTTAAGGATGTGTGACAGGGACCCGTGTTACACTTTGTGCGCATTTTGACGGATTGCGCCACCCCGAGTTGGCGTTTAGCAAGTTTATATGACCACGGATGTGCCGCAGAAGCTCGATAATCGCTCGCTATTTATCGGTTTTTGCCAGATCGGTATCGTAGGGTTCGGCGGGGTTCTGGCGATCGCGCGGCGGGCGGTGGTTGAAGAACGCAAGTGGCTTACCGCGACTGAATTCAGCGAGTTATTCAGTCTTTGCCAGTTCATGCCGGGTGCCAACATCACCAATTTTGCATTTGCTTTCGGGGCTCGTCACGGTGGGCTGCGCGGCGCAGCTGCGGCTGTGTCTGGTCTGCTGGCGGCACCGCTGGTGATCGTGCTGGTGATGGGGGCGCTGTTCCAGCAATATGCAAATGTCCCCTTGGTTCAGCATTCCGTTCGGGGCATGGCGGCGGCCGCGGCGGGGTTGATTGCTGCGACAGCAATTAAAATGGCCCAACCATCGGTTAAGCAACTTTGGTCGGTTGTGGTGTTGGCGGCGGCGGTGGGGCTGGTGGTGGGCTTTCACCTCTCCCTGCCAGTAACCATGCTTGTACTCCTACCGGTTTCGGTGGCTCTGGCGTGGCGCCCATGAACCTGCTGGGCGATTTATTCACGTTGTTTGCGAAATTATCGCTACTCGCGGT
>NCFD01000141.1 GCA_002281005.1 Acidocella sp. 35-58-6
ATGGAAGATCGGCTGCCTCAGCCTCCTCGTCGGCCGCAGCCGCACTGGCATCAATGGCGACGGCACTACACGTGGCTTCTGCCGTAGCATCTGCCGGCATCGTCATGGCCTCCACGCCCTTCGTCCGCAGCACCTCGGGCAGCCACCCACAGCCCGCCAGCGCCTGCGCGGCGGCCTCGGCCATGTCGCCCTTCTTCAGCCCTTCAAGCCGCTGAGCTGCCTGCGCGCCCTTGGCTTCACGCACGGCCTCGAGAATGCGCGCTTTCGTCACCCTGCCGAGGTAATTGTCCACGTTCGGCGCCCAGCCCGCAGCGGCCAGATCAAGCGCCAAAATTTCCGCCAGCCGCCCGGCATGCGCCAACGCCCGGGGCCGCCGATTATAGGCATCATGCGTGGCATTCAGAGTCAGCGCCACGCAATGGGCGAATAAGGCCTCCCGGCTATCCGTATCGAGATTGGAGAGAGCATCCCAGAGTTCAGCACTATCTTCGGGCAATTGCGCTGCCCAAGCCTCGTGCCGTGCATCAACCCGTGCCGCCAAGGGCGTGTCAGCCAAGCCCGGCGCCTGGGCGCCGAACATCACACTCTTCGCCTCGATCTCCAGGCAGGATTCGGCGCCGTAGCGATAGAATAGCCGCAGGCACAGCGCGTGCAGTAGGGCGAGATAAGCAATGCCGGGCTCATTGCCCAGCGCCTCGCGCAGCGCCAGTGTGCGATATGCCGTCAGCTCCGTCAGCAGCCGGTCAGGCAAGGGCTTAATGCCATCTTCCTCCTCCACTTCCGGTTCGGCCGCATCACCAACATGCGCGACAATGATGCGGCTCTCCGGCATGGCGGGATTGCTATCATCATCTGCGATACCACTACCCTCGCCCGCCAAGCCAAGCTCATCGGCTTCCTCAACCACCGGCGGCTCATCCTCGGGGCGGACATAGCCGCGCTCGACGCGCAGCACGCCATTGCCGTCGATGCTGACAAACACCCCCGCCATGGCAATCTCGACAGAGTCATACACCGGCGGGCGCTGGGTCAGTACGTCAATCTCGGCTTCGATTTCCGCAAGGCGAGCATCGGCATCATCGGAGACCTCATCCGCCGCGGCGGCTTCTTCCTCGAGTTGCTCGGCCTCGGCCCGTAACGCCTCAACCTGAGCGATTTCCTTATCGGTGAGCTGGCGGCGCGTGCCTGTAATCCGCCGCAGGCCGTAGCTATGGCCATACGGGAATTCTGGTGCCATTTCGACCCATTTCCAACCCTCGGCGCGGATCGCATCGGCATCGCGTTCCAGCCTCTCCGCCACCACGCGGGCCAGCAAGCCGCTATCCTGCAACCAGCCGCCATCATCCTGCTGGAACAGATCGTGCATGACGGCGCCGCCCGCCGCGATATAATCCTCACCAGCATATTGCGCCCGCTTATCGGAGGCGCGCACCGCCCCTTCGGTCAGCATCCGGCGGATCTGATACGGCTCCTTATTGTAGGAACGCTGTAGCGCTTCCCACACTTGCTCCTGGCGCTCATGGTCCGGGCTGACCGAGAAGGCCATCAACTGGTCGAGGTTCATCTCGTCCTCAGCATACACTTCCAGCAACCGGGCCGAGACGGCGGCGAGCCGCAGCCGCTGCTTCACCACCGAGACCGCGACAAAGAACACTGCCGCAATATCTTCTTCGCTCTGCCCCTTCTCGCGCAACGCCTGAAACGCCCGGAACTGATCCAGCGGATGCAAAGGTGCGCGTTGCACATTCTCCGCCAGGCTGTCCTCCTCTGCGATGCCTTCGGTGCGGATGACACAGGGAATCGGCGCGGTCTTGGCGAGGCGCTTTTGTTGCACCAGTAATTCTAATGCCCGGTAGCGCCGCCCACCGGCGGGGATTTCGAACATGCCGGTCTCGCCGCCTTTGTCATCGAGCACCGGGCGCACGGTGATGCTTTGCAGCAATGTGCGCCGCGCGATATCCGCCGCTAATTCTTCGATGGAAACGCCAGCTTTTATGCGCCGGACATTAGATTGCGAAAGCACCAGCCGATCGAATGGGATATCGCGCGAGGCACTGAGTGTGATTTTTTGAACAGTTTTGGCCATGGGAAAAACTCCATGACGGGCGGCCCGGAGCCACTCTCCTGGCCTGTCACCCGTCACAAATTTTTCCGCCGCCCTCTGCCTCTTAACCGCGACACGCCCCTGGCCGTGCCCGCACAAAAAAACCGTGGACCAGAACCGGTCCACGGCGGAACGAACACCAACGGCAAAACAGCGCTCCGAAGATCAGACGATCAGACCGTCACGCGACCCGTTCCAACAGCAGCTTCGCCTTTCCCTCAAGCTCCAGCCGGGCATCTTGATGCGGGCGCGAGCGCGCCAGGGCAGTAATACCCTGCACGAAGTCGAACACGCTCTCGGGCGGATGACCTTCCTCTTCCAGCACAGTGGCGATGATTTTTGCCGTCTCGCCCTTGCTGAACCCGCGTTTGCGCAAGAAACTCTCGCGCTCGTCATCCTGGCGCGCGACAATCTGTTCCCGCGCCGCCTTGATGCCCGCCACGAACGGCGCTGGTGAGGAATTAGCAAATCGCCGCAGCGCAGGCGCCGCTTCGTGCGCAAAGCGTTGGGTAGCGAATTTGCTGTGACGAATGCTGATCTCCTGAAAATCCTCAGCGCCCCAGATGTTCCGGTTGGCGCATACCGCCCGCAGGTAGAACGACGCGATGCCCAGGGTCTTCGAACCCACCTCGCTGTTCCAGCAATAGAACCCACGAAAATACAGATCCGGCTCGCCATTCGGCAACCGCCCCGCCTCGATCGGGTGCGTATCATCGACCAAAAACAAAAACACGTCCCGGTCGCTGGCATAGAGCGTGGTCGTCTCCTTCGTCACATCCACATACGGGTTGTGCGTCATGGTCGCCCAGTCCAGCACGCCCGGCACTTTCCAATTCGTGTCACCCGTACCGTTCCCGGCAATGCGCATCACCGCCGAGACAAGCTCATGGTCCCAGATGCGCCCATAATCCGGACCAGTAACGGCGCGCAGCTCTACCCGCCCGTCATCAGTCTCCAAGGTTTTCACCAGCTCGGCGCGGTGGTTGAGCAGCCCATGCTGCAGATTGATGCCCGCCAGCGGTGCGGGCAACTCGCGCAAATACCCGGCCGGTGCCCCCACCAGCCCGCAAAGCTGCCCGAAACTCCAATGGGTCGGCGCCACCGGCCGCTCCTGCCCCGGCACGATGAGCGCCAGCCGCTCGCCATCGTCACGCCGGGCTTCCACCCGGATGGCCCTGCTACCCACCGTCCGCGCCTCGGCCCGCTCCGCCCGGGCCCTCACCGCCTCATGCAATTCCGGTAAAGACAGAAACCGCTCATCGTCGGGGCGCGAAAACCATTCCGACGACACCCGCCCCAGCCGCTCACCCCGGCTGACGTCGACCTTAAAACCCGCCGACCCAGCCCGGCTAGCGTTCGCTCCCACAACCGCCACCGCGGCAGACGCATTGATATCCATGGCACTTCTCCATGACAGGCGCCGGAAGCCTCTCCTCCAGACTAAAACCTGTCATGAAGCGCACGGCTTAACTCTCACTCTCAGGCCCAAACTGGGACCAAGACCGCTGCGGTTATTGGCAATACGGCACCCGAAGAAGACGTTCAAAGTCGTTGCATTTTTTTGGCAAGGCCAAAAGCGGGAATGGCAAGCGGGGATCAACAACTCATTCCGTTATTTTTTAAAAAGGGCAGAGTGTAGCTTTGTTTATCCAGCCATACGGGTCACTATGATCGAGCAAGTCTGGAAATTCGAAATATCATTTCTACGATGTCTAGCTAATGATGTGCATCAAGGCGGCGGCATCCAGTTTCTTCTACTTATGCCCCTGACGTCGCGTTGCTGCATCGCTCCGGTGCGGCGCTTCCGTCATAAGGGGGTATGATATGACAATACATTTTCGTCGCGTTGGGTTGAGCGGTATGGCCGCGCTGATGCTGACCGGGTTTGCCGCCAGCGCGCTGGCGCAAACGGCTGGATCTGGCCCTGCCGCTACAACAGACCAAGGAAGCAGCTATGGGCCAGGGATGATGAATGGCAATGGGCCGGGTTATGGAGCCGGCATGATGGGCGGTCCAGGCGGCGGGTTTGGGCCGGGTATGATGGGTGGCTTTGGGCAAGGTTATGGTTCGGGGATGATGAATGGCTTTGGACCGGGTCATGCGTGGTCGGGCAACAGTAAAACGGCCTTCGCGGACCGCTTAGATTCGTTGAAGCAGGAGCTGAAAATTACCAGCGACGAAGCCCCGGCCTGGAAAACCTACACCGATGCCGTGACAGCGTCCGATCAGAGCTTTTTCACGGCTATGAAAACGACGTTTGGCTCGAATGCCAAAACAGCCGTCACGCCTGATGATCGCTTTGCTTTTATGAGCAAGATGATCACGCTCAAAAAGCAGAATTTTGATGATCAAAAGGCTGCGGCTGAGGCGCTGGTGGCCAAACTTACCCCTTACCAGAGCGGCCAGGCGCATGAGATTCTGCCGGGCCTTGCGCTTGGTGGCGGGTTTGGAGGTGGTTATGGCATGGGCCCGGCCATGATGAATTTTGAAGAGTGACCCATAAAATCTATTGCGATTGTTTTTTTTGCGCGTCGATCATCAGGCCTGCCTGCACCTGCGGGTGAGGTGGGCTGGAGGTTGCCCGTGGGAGTCAGAACATGATGTATGGTTATGGCTATGGCGGCTC
>NCFD01000142.1 GCA_002281005.1 Acidocella sp. 35-58-6
CTCAAAAGATACAGCAGATTTAGCAGAGATTAGTCACCCATCACAGGGATTTTCTGACCATCAGCGAAGATCGCGTAGGCTTCTTCACCATGGATCGCATCGTCACCGATCATCAGGGTTTCATCATCGGCACGCAGCGGCACAACCAGGCCGATGAGCTTGAGAATGATGAAGGTACCAATGACGTTGATCACGATGATGAACGCAGCACCGTAGCATTGCAGGGCTACCTGATAGAGGTTGCCGAACATTGCGCCGGTAACATTGATGGCGCTGTCTTTGCCCGTTGCATAATATTCGATCATGCCAGGGTCAGCCAGGATACCGGTGCCAATGCCGCCCACCAGAGCCGCCACACCATGGGTGTGGAAAACGCCGAGGGTGTCATCAACCTTGCGCATCAATGCGGTTTTACCGAACCAGTTCCAGGACATCCAAGGCAGGATACCGGCAACCACGCCAAGCAGAATGGCTTCAGCACCATTGATGTAACCAGCCGCCGGGGTGATGGCGACCAGGCCGGCGATCATGCCGTTCACAGCGCCCAACACCGAAGGCTTACCATAGGCGAACACGTCCAGAACGGTCCAGGACAACAAGGCGGCAGCGGCAGCAATGTTGGTGTTCAGCACGGCAGCGCCAGCATCAGCGTTGGCGAAATACGGGTCACCACCGTTGAAGCCGTCCCAGCCGAGCCACAGAATACCTGCACCGACCATGGTGATGAGCAGATTGTTAGGCTGGAAGTTTTCACGGTCACGCGCAATACGCGGCCCGATTACGGCAGCAGCGGTGAAGCCGGAGGCCGCAGCGGTCAAATGAATGACGTAACCACCGGAATAGTCGACCACGCCCATGGATCCCAGCCAACCGCCAGCCCAGAGGCTGAAGGCGCCGAGCGGGTAGATCAAGCTCATCCAGACCGGCACGAAGATCATCCAGGCCTTGAAGTTCATACGGCCAATGATCGAGCCTTGCAGAATGATAACCGTGATAGCGGCGAACACGAACTGGAAGAACACCATGGTTGCCATTGGGAAGCCGATCGGCGGCATACCGCCAGCGGCAGCGGGAATAATGGCTTCTTTGGTTTCATTCCAGGCTGATGTGATCTGGCCAGGGTGGCCGATAAACTGGTTGCCACCGCCAATGAACGGCATGGTGAGCCAGGGCTTGCCGAATGACATATTGTAGGCCCACAGAACCCACACGATCAGAACGGCGGCAAACGCATAGAATGCCATGAAGGCGGAATTGATCGCCCATTTCTTTTTAACGATGCCGCCATAAAGGACGACCAGACCCGGCACGCTCTGCAAGCCGACGAAAGTCGCCGCTGTGAGCTGCCAGGCATTGTCGCCTGTATCGAGCCAACTGCCCGGTAATGCAGGTACTATTGCCATATTATCACGTCTCCACTGTTCCCAGCCGTGTGTTGCACAAAGACGCAAGCGCGGATTAAGCCGCCTTGCCCCATAATTCGTCTTGCACCTTTTATGCCAAATTCGTGAAAACCCCCGGCAAGCGAGTCGCTGGGGTTAACCAGAAGTCATCTAAACGACCATGCTCATTTGGCGGGCGGCAAAATGCTTACAATTTAGGCAAACTGGAATTGGGGGAATTCGTTACAAAACAAGCCGATAACCACATTTCGTTAAGGTATTTATTTATTCTTAATGGGAAACGCGCCTATTCCTCCCAGGATCTCTTGCGCTTGCCCCAACTCCTGCCAGATTGTGCGCATGGAAACAGCTATTCAATATGACGTTGCAATCATCGGCGCCGGCCCGGTCGGCGGGGCGTTGGCATGTGCCCTCGCAGCCGGTGGCAAGCGGGTGGCGCTGGTCGATAAAGCTGCCCTACCCCCGATGGAACATCCGGATTTTGATGGCCGGGCCTACGCGATCGCTGCCGGCTGCAAGCGGCTGCTTGATGAGACCGGATTGTGGGACGCTCTGCCGTTCACCCCCTGCCCCATTTTAAATATAAAGGTCACGGACGGTAAGCCTGGGCGCCCGCCCTCGCCGCTGAGCCTGCATTTTGACCATACTCAGGTTGGCGACGAACCATTCGGCTGGATTATCGAGGCGCGGGCTTTGCGGATCGCGATCAACGAAAAACTGCATAGCAACCCGAACATAACGTTGTTTGCTCCAGCCGAAGCGCAGGTCACGCGCAACGATGGGGGCGTGACAGTCAACATCAAAGGCGGCGCAAGTTTTAGCGCCCAACTCGTTGTGGCTGCCGATGGCCGCAACAGCCAGATCCGGGCTCAGGCTGGTATTCCGGTCACGCGCCTGCCGTATCATCAATCCGGCGTGGTGTGTGCCATTGCGCATGAAAAGCCTCATCATGGTGTCGCCCTTGAGCATTTTCTGCCGGGCGGGCCATTTGCGCAGTTGCCGATGAGCGCTTCAGTGGCGCACCCAAACATGTCGGCCATCGTGTTCACAGACAATACCGAGATTGCCAACCGTCTGCATACACTGGACGCCGACCGTTTTACCAAGGAAGTTGCCCGCCGGTTGGGGCCGCAACTTGGCCGCATTCAACTGATCGGTAAGCGCTGGACCTATCCACTTTCGGCCATGTACGCGGCACGCTACACCGCCACCCGCCTGGCTTTGGTGGGCGATGCCGCACATGGCGTGCACCCGATTGCAGGCCAGGGACTTAACCTGGGCCTGCGCGATGTGCAGGCATTAGCCGATATTCTCAATAATCCCGCGGTTACGGACCTAGGTGACGCAGGCTTACTCGCGGCTTATCAGGCCGCTCGCCGGCCCGCTAACCTCACCATGCTGGCAGCAACCGACGTGCTGGACCGCCTATTCTCAACCAACAACCCGGCCATTCGGCTCGCACGCGACCTGGGTCTGGCCGCCGTTGAGCGGATGCCGCGGCTAAAAGCCCGGTTCATGCGGGCCGCGATGGGAAGTTAGGCCTGTTATTTCACAGTACGCGCCAGCGGCGCGATAAATTGCGGCTCGGTGTCCCAGGGGAACAATATCCAGGTATCCTGGCTGACTTCAGTGATGAAGGTATCCACCACCGGCTTGCCCGCCGGCTTGGCGTAGACAGTGGCAAAATGCGCTTTGGGCAACAGGCTTCGCACCAGCTTCGCGGTGGTGCCGGTATCGACCAGGTCATCAATGATCAAAAAGCCGGTGCCGTCACCGGCAGCGGCGGGATATTTGGTAACTTGCGCCTGGCCCAGACTTTCATCGTCATAGGTGCTGATCGAGACACTCTCAACCAGCCTGCACTCCAACTCGCGGGCGATGATGGCAGCGGGGATCAAGCCACCGCGGGTAATGGCCACAATGCCGACCCAGGGGCCTTTTTCATGCAGACGCCAGGCCAGCGCCTTCGCGTCGCGGTGCAGTTGGTCCCAGGTCACGATGTAGTAATGTTGAGCCATTTAAACCGTAAATTGTTCTGTGATGATGCGCTCGGAGAGGGCGCGGTCGGGGTCAAATAACACAGTGGCGCTAATACTGCGGTCTTCGCTGACTGCCACTGAAACCACATTCCGCACTTCGGTAAAGTCCGCCACCGCCGCCACCGGGCGTTTGTCGGACTCCAGGATTTCAAACAACACATCGACCGTTGAAGGCAGTAACGCGCCGCGCCACCGGCGCGGGCGGAACGCCGAGATGGGTGTCAGCGGCAGTAAATTGGCCGAGAGCGGAATAATAGGACCATGCGCCGAAAGGTTATAGGCCGTTGAGCCAGCCGGGGTGGAAATCAGCACGCCATCGCAGATCAATTCTGCCAGACGCTCGCGCTGATCCACCGTGATGCGGATTTTAGCGGCCTGGCGGAGTTGCCGCAGCAAGCTCACCTCATTCAACGCCAGCGCTTCCTCCACCACACCGGAGGCGGTGATGGCATGCATCCGGAGCGGGTGCAGAATACTGGCCTGGGCGCGGGCCAGACGGTCCCATAAATTCAGTTCAGAAAATTCATTCATCATGAACCCGACCGAGCCGCAATTCATGCCATAGACCGGCTTGTTGGTACCCAGTACCCGGTGCAAACATTCGAGCATCAGCCCATCACCCCCGAGGGCCACGATGATATCGGAGCTTTCCGGCGTGGTGTCGCCATACACGCTGGTGAGCCGATGACGGGCGGCGATGGCAATTTCAGTTTGCGCGGCGACGAAGGCGACAGTTGTCACGCCAACTTCCGATGCTGCATCACCGGCATGCCGGAGCGCACACGCTCCATGAAACCTTTATCGATACTGGCGCTGGCCCAACCCAGACCATCGGAGGCCATTGCAACAATATGTCCCCAAGGGTCAGCGATGAGCGAATGGCCGAAGGTATAACGCGCCTCACCAGAGGCCTCATGGTGCGCCCCGGTGCAGGCGGGAGCGGCGATCCAGCATTGGGTTTCAATCGCGCGGGCGCGCAGCAGAACCTCCCAATGGTCCTTACCAGTTTGCAAGGTGAAGGCGGCGGGGAGCAGGATCAGTTCAGCCCCTTGCCGGCGCAGGGCCAGAAACATTTCGGCAAAACGTATATCATAACAAATGGCGAGACCGACTTTGAACCCGCCAATGTCCACCAGTACGGTTTTGTCCCCCGCGCCGTAGGTGGCGCTTTCCTGGTAACCTTGGCCGTCAGGGGTGGTGATGTCGAACAAATGGATTTTACGGTACCGGG
>NCFD01000143.1 GCA_002281005.1 Acidocella sp. 35-58-6
GGCCGCCTACGCGCTTGCCTCGCTGTTGGTCTTCACACTCATGCTGCTTGCCGCCATCATCCAAGGTCGCACGCTGGCACAAGCCGCGATCCAGGCAATGGGCTCATCGGTCTCCAACAGTGGTTATGTCGGTTATCCGGTAGCTGCCCTCGTGCTGGGTCCACCAGCCTCAGTCGCACTGGCTTTGTGCATGATCATTGAAAACGCTTTGATGATACCGCTGGCCCTCACCATCGCAGAATCCGGCGGTGAACATGCCAAGCCACGCCTGGAATTGTTTATACACCTCGCTGTACGGCTTATTAAAAATCCATTGATCCTTGCGATCGTGGCCGGAACATTGGTTTCCTTTTTCGGCCTCAAACTACCCGTACCGGTCGCCAAGCCGTTGCAGATGCTGGCGATGGCCTCCTCTGCCACCGCCCTTTTTGCCGTCGGCGGCACACTGGCAGGTTTACAATTAAAGGGCACGCTGGGCGATATCGCCCGCATCGTCTCTGGCAAGCTCGTCTTACACCCGGTTGTGGTGTTTTTAGTGCTGTTCCTGGTGCCCTCTCTCGACCCAACCATGAAAAAAGCCATGCTGATCTATGCGAGCGCCCCGATGCTCAGCGTATTTGCCCTGTTAGGCAGGCCGTACGGCCAGGAACAAACCGGCGCCGCTTCCCTCATGGTCGCCACCTTGCTCTCGTTTCTTACCATCTCCGGCCTCCTATTGTTGCTCTAGGCCGCATACGCGGGTTGCCACAGTCTCCAGAAGAACTCTATTAACTAAATTTGAAGCCCGCACTTTCCGTTTCCGCCCCGGCAAAGGAACCCACAGAAGATGAAACTGCCTGAATTGGCAAACGTTTTACCGAGTGAGCCAGCATCGCGCCCAACCAGGTCGCGCGACCCTGAACGTACCAAACAGGACATTTTAGACGTAGCGACCATGGAGTTTGCTGCCCACGGGCTCGCAGGCGGACGCGTCGATGCGATCGCGGCCAAAACCCAGACCACCAAGCGGATGATCTATTACTACTTCGAGAGCAAGGAAAACCTCTACGCCCTGGTGCTGGAGCGCGCCTACGCCGGCATCAGGCGGATCGAGGAACAAATGGACCTCGACCGCCTAGACCCCGAAACCGCCTTACGCCGCCTGATCGAATTCACCTTTGATTACCACGACGCCCACCCTGAGTTTGTGCGTCTGGTCGCCATTGAAAACATCCACAACGCTGAGCACGTCAAAGCCTCACTTGCCGTGCGCGAAACCAACCGGCCGGCGCTGAAAGTCGTCGAGCATCTGCTCTCACGCGGGCTCAAAAGCGGGGTTTTCAAACGAGACCTCGAGGCGGTGGATTTGCATCTCATGATCAGCGCGATGTGTTTTTACCGCGTCTCCAACCGCCAGACCTTCGGCACCATTTTCGAGTGCAATCTCAACGAACCAAAACTGCGGGAGCGCCAGCGGCGGATGATCACCGACGCCATCGCCTTATTCATGATGTCGCCCGGCTAAACTGCGCGAAAGTCAGCTTTCAACTTCCCGCTGCCGTGTCATCGCCGCCAAGCGGATCGGCGCATTACTGGCACCATACCCTTGATACCCATGGCGCTCCAGCAATTCAAAAAAGAACCGCCCGGAGAAGTGCGGTGTGTAAGCATGGCGGAAATCACCATGAGCATCGCGGTCATATAATATGCCGAGCCGCTCCAATTCGTATAATGCGATGTCATCCAGGCCAAACCGGGCCGCAAGGTCTTCATAATAATTCGCTGGTATTGGCACCGCCTTCAACCCGGCATCACGCGCCTGCGCGGCGGCCAGCATAATATCGGGCGTCGCGAAGGCCACATGATGCACTCCAGGCCCCGCCCCCTGCGCAACAAAGCGAGCAGTCTCGGTAGCCGGGCTCACCGAGATATTCAAAGCAATCCGCACATTGCCATTGGCACTTTTCATTGTACGGGAGCGGATCAGCCCAAAACGATCAGCAAACTCAATCGTCGGGTCGGCGGTCAGTCCAAACAGCGTCCGGTAAAACAACACAAATCTATCCATGGAGCCGGGGCTGAGCGCCTGGGCAATATGGTCGATTTTGAACGCCGCGTCAGCCGATGGTTCCGGTGCAGGGTCAAGGTCAAAATCCTGCTCCCACATCTGCGCGGCAGCCTCAGGCTCCACCAGATACAGCAACGTCCCATCCGGTTCACGAACCGCCGGTATGCGATGCTCACCAGGGCCCGTACGCTCAGCCCAGGTCGCCGAAAGCAATGCTGTGGCGCGCGCCAGCGTGGCGCTTACATCGTCAATTTTCAGGGCCAAGGCACAAACCGAGGCGCCATGCCGAACAAAATGCTCAGACGCCGCGCTATCGGGCTCAGCATTCAAAACAATGTTAACGTCACCATGCCGGTACAAGCTCACCGCCTTCGAGCGGTGCCGCCCGGTATGGCGAAACCCTAAGGGCGTAAGAAAATCCGCCAGCCTTTCCGCCGAGGGGGCATCCACAGCAAATTCAATGAATTCAAACCCATCCAACCGGGGCACCGGCGGTAATTCAGTCCGACCGGCCTCGGATTCCACCCAGATCAGCGATCTCAGCCCGTCCAAGGCCAATGGCCTCGTTGGCCCGGCGCAAAAATCATCATTGAAAATCTCCAGGCTAAGGGGACCGCGATAGCCGGCATTCAACGCATCACGCACAAAGCCCACCACGTCCAAATCCCCCTGCCCCGGGAAATTTCGGTAATGGCGGCTCCAGGAGAGCACATCCATGCTCAGGCGCGGCGCATCGGCCAACTGCATGAAAAACAACCTCTCGCCAGGAACCTCACCAATGCCAATGAGTGAGTCTCCCAGCGCCAGCGTATGAAAACTATCAAGCGCCAGGCCAAGCGCCGGATGATCCACCCGCTTAATAATATCCCAGGCCTGTCGCCAAAATTTGACGTTTGCGCCCCAGGCCAGCGCCTCATAAGCCACCTTGAACCCACGCGCCTCCGCACGTTCCGCCAGCAATCGCAAATCCGCCGCCGCCCGGGCGGGGTCGTTAACCGCCGATGTCTGGATATTACTGCACAGTAGAATCAGGTTGGTGCCCAATTCAGCCATCACGTCGAATTTACGTTCAGCCCTGACCAAATTGCGCTGCAACTGGGCGGGCTCCATGCATTCAAAATCGCGGAACGGTTGGAAGATCGAAATACCAATTCCCAAGTCGCTCGCCAACCGCTTTACGTCACGCGGCGTGCCGTCAAAGGCCAAAAGATCCGCCTCAAAAATTTCAACCGAGTCAAACCCCGCCGCCTCCGCAGCTTCCAGCTTGTCGGGCAGCGTCCCGCTCAGAGACACCGTGGCGATGGATTTGGGTAAGGCAGAACCGGATGGCATGAGGCAGCATGTCCCTTAAAATGTGCCGCCACCGAGCCTGCGGCCAGACATGGCATAAAGTAAAGTTTATGGTCTGTATAGTTAATTAAGGAAGGTCGAATAAGTCATGCCGGTTCTACCCTAAGGCCCACCATCAGCCGCACCGTCGGCAGTGCAAACATGGTCTCGGCGGCAGTCGGCCATTAAACATATCGCCTCGGTATCATCGAGGCCGAACACTTCCCTATCCACCCCGCACCATTATATAAAGTTTGTTCCAACAATCCCTTTGATTTCACGTGAAAGAGCCCGTTTCTGTGGCCGATGCTACCGACCTGTCCCGCCTTATTCCGGCGCATACCAGCAACCTTGACGATGTCCTTGCCGAGGCGTTTCGCCTGTTTGCCCGCGGCGTCGCCGACCGGCGTTCGGCGTTTCGCACGCCAGCCATTGCAACCGTCGGGCCTGATAACACGCCGCATGTCAGGACCATGGTATTGCGCCAGTTCGACCCGACAACGCGGCGGCTATTGCTGCATACTGATCTGCGTGCGGACAAGCTGACTGACATTGCCAACGTGCCCCGCGCCGCCGTCCATGTTTACGACGCGCGAGCCGCACTTCAGGTGCGCCTTTCCGCCCAGGTACAGGTGCACACCGGCGATCCGGTGGCACAAGCCGCGTGGGCCAATGGCGCTCCCGCGAGCCATGTATGCTACGCAATCGAGCCACCGCCCGGAACAGAGGTACAAGCCCCCCCGCCAGCCGCCACCGACCAGAACGCCGGATTTACCAACTTTGCCGTGCTGGCCCTCACCTTCAATACATTAGAGTGGCTTTGGCTTTATCACGGTGGCCACCGCCGGGCCCGCTTTGTATGGACCGCCAATGCCCCGCCCCGCGCCACCTGGTTAGTGCCCTGACCCCCACACGCACCGCCGGCCTGGCACGACTTGCCGGCTTCACCCCACGAATGGGCGAGGCATACGCCACGCAGCGCAACTTCGACGCTGGACCCGGTGCTCACGTGGCAGTCTCAGGCCTGTCTCCCTGGCTCCGACACAGGCTGATAACCGAGGACGAGGTCATCGCAGCGGCCCACGCGGCACATGGACCAGATCTCTCAAAAAAATTCGTCCAGGAAGTGTTGTGGCGAACCTACTGGAAGGGCTGGCTGGAGCAGCGCCCCTGGGTATGGCATGAGTACAAAGAGAGTTTAGCCGCCCTGCTGCCCAGCACGGCTGGCGATATTGCCTCTGTCGCCGCCGGGCGCACAGGCATCGCCTGCATGGATGCCTGGGCGAAGGAGTTGGTG
>NCFD01000144.1 GCA_002281005.1 Acidocella sp. 35-58-6
CGAGTTTGGTGGGGTGGCCGGTGGGTGTGCCGGGGAACGGGTAATAAGTAATATTGCTGCCGTGCAGGATTTCCAATGTTTCGGCAACCTGCGTGCCGCCCAGTAGGCGGTTGACGCCAATTTCCACCGCCATACGGGCGGAATTCAGCGCCGCCGCGGGTGAGGTGGCGACCACTTCTAGGTAGCTGGCAGCCCCTGAGGCTTGGATTTTTTGGTTGAGGGTTCTTAAGGTTTCCAGATCGGCGCCGATGTCCTTGAAGCCGATATGGCGAATGTTGAGCGGGGTGATTTGCTCGATGATATCGAGGCAATTGGGAATGGTGCGGTCATCGCGCGTGAGCATGAAAATAAAATTCATACGGTGCGGTGCCGGGCTGAGAAGGTCCCCGCTTTCGCGGGGATGACGAGGGGGGCGGGGATGACGGTAAAAAATGGCATCAATATAAATCGAAATATTCGTTGGTCTCGGCGGCTGGGATATCCTCGCGCAGGCGCAGTATCTCGGCGGTTTTTACCGTTTGGAACACATGCACGAATTCCGAGCCCAGCATATGGATGAAATCGGTATCAGCCTCCAAGGCGGCGAGCGATTCATGCATTTCGGTGGGTAGTTTTTTGAAGCTGTCATCAGCTTCTTTCAAGCCCGAACGTTCCGGTGCCAGCACGCTCTCATGCTGCATCCCCAATAGCCCGGCGGCGATGGTGGCAGCCGCGGTGAGGTAAGGGTTGGAGAGCGCTGAGGGCACCCGCACTTCGAGATGCTGTCGCTTGTCCTTGCTGGCCTTGATGCGTACGGAAGCGGAACGGTCTTCCACGCCCCATGAGACATTGGAGGGCGCAAATGTATGCGGGCGGATGCGGCGGTAGCAGTTCGGCGTGGGGTTCCAGATCGCCTGCGCGGCGGCGGCGTGTTCGAGAATCCCGGCGGTGAATTGCTTCATAATCGGGCTCATGCCGTCCTTGTCAGCGGCATCGAGAAACACGTTGCGGCCGCTCGCCAGCTCATACAGTGAAATATGAAAATGTGAGCAGGAGCCAGCAAGGCCTTTATACGGCTTGGTCATGAAGGTGGCGAGCAGGCCCTCGGTGTGCAAAAATTCCTTCACGGTATTTTTGAACACAAAGGCCCGGTCGGCGGCGGCAATGCCATCCATCGCGGCGAAGTTAAGCTCCCACTGGCTCGGGCCATATTCGCCGTTGGCGGTGATCATATCAACGCCGCTGAGGTTCAACACGCGCATTAGTTTATCGAGCGCCGGATGCTGATGCAGCAGCGAGGTCACGAAGATCGGCTGGCCGGTGTAAAGCGGCTTGCGGGTGGCAGCATCCACCACGTAAAATTCATACTCATGGCCCATTTTCACGCCGTAGCCCATTTGGGCGGCTAGGCTGAGGATGTTCTTCAGCACGGTGCGCGGGGCCGCCGGCTGCGGGCGGCCATCGTACCATTTCGTATCGCAAATCACCCGGGCGGTGTTGGCCAGCCAGGGCACGTTGCTCACGGTATCGGGGTCCGGCACCATCAGACAGTCAGCGAAGTTGATATCCTCGTTATAGCCAGTGCCTTGAATCGGGATCGAGGCGGAATCCAGTGTCACGGCGCCGCCATACAGGTTCAGCCCGTTCAGCGTGTAACTTTCCACATGGTTCATCGGCACGGTTTTGCCGCGTGATAAGCCAGCGAGATCGGGCAGCTCAAAGCGAACATATTCAACCGAATTTTCACGCAAATTCTGGGCGAAATTGCTGGCGGTTTCGGGTGTGTGGTGGAAATACGGCAGTGACATTGCGGGCTCCTAGAGCAATATGGCTTGAAATCGAGTCGCGCAGCGGTCTGAGTGAGCCATGGAATTGCTCGTTAAAACAAGGGTTATGCGGCTTGCTGGGCGCTGATGGTGCGAGCCGCGATGTTCAGGAAGTTGCTGAAGATCGTGGTGGCGGCACTGTGCAATGCCGGGAAGTTCTGTTCAACACTGGCCTGAATGCCGGGCAGCGCACCAGGTCCTTTCACCCGCTCCAGTGCTGCAATATATTGCGGAATGGCCCCCCACTCGGCGGCGGTGGTGTGGGTGAGTTCCATGTGAAATTGCAAGCCGTAAGCATGATTGCCAATGGCTTGCGCCTGAATCGCGCAACCGGGCGAGGTGGCGATGATGCGGCCACCAGGCGGCAGCTTGGTCACCTCGGCACCATGCCACTGAAAACAGGTGCAAACCTCGCCGACATCCTCAAACAGCGGGTCGGGGCTGAGGGTGACGCGGCTGATACCCACTTCCGGCGGCGCGGTCATTAGTTTGGCTTCACCACCACAGGCTTCGGCGAGCAATTGGTGGCCGAGGCACATGCCCAAATAGGGGCGGCCTGCCATTACCCACTCACGGATGGCGACTTTTTCGGCCACCAGCCAGGGGTGCTCGGCCTCCTCCCACACATCCATCGGCCCGCCCATCACCAGCAGCGCGTCATAATCATCGAGCGGCGGAATGTCCTCACCCTCATCGAGTTCAACGGCCTCCCAGGTATGGCCGTAGGCTTGCATGACATCGCGGAAGCTGCCGGGGTGCTCGGAGGCGATATGCTGGAAAACCAAAAGTCTCATGCTGGTGTAATCTCCGCTTCGACACCGTGAACGGCGGTGCTCTCGCCGATGTCGGCATGGGCGCCGTTGTACAGCGCATTGATGTTGGATCCATGCGAGAAGCGCGGCCAGCGGCCTTTGGGGGCCAGCGCCACGCCGCGCGGCAGGGTGGCATCGAGATGCAGTTTCATGGTGATTTTGTCTTCATGGTTGCTGAGGTGAACGAGACTGCCTTCGGTCAGGTTACGGGCGGCAGCGTCATCGGGGTGCAGGCTGACAGTGGCGTCCCCGAGCTTTTCGCGGATTTTCGAATCGTTGCCGTAGGCGCTGTTCATGGTCCAGGGCGAGGCGGGCGAGAGCACGCGCAGCCTGTCACCGGCGGCGGGTGCATCGGCATGGGCGAAGGGGAGTTTGGGCGCACCGGCGGCCAGCGCCTGCGCGGAGGAAATTTCCACTTTGCCCGAGGGCGTGGGGAAGATTTTATTGGCAAAGGGCGTGATAATGGTTTTGGAAAATTCTTGGCAGCCGCTGGCCACCAGCCCAGCAAAATTTTCCGCAACGCCGGTGGCGGCGGTGAGGCTGTCCAGCAATTGCGCATCGCTCTCGTAAAGCTCCGGCGCATTCAACCCCATGGCACGGCTTAAGCGCCGGAAAATCTCCTGGTTCGGCAGCGCCTCCCCCATCGGCGCGGCGGCTTGCACCTGGGCGCTGACGGTGAGATTGAAATATGGCAGCACCAGATCGTCGAACTCCAGAAAACTGGCGGCGGGCAGAATCCAGTCGGCATAGTCGGTGGTGTCGGTGGAAAATAAATCGAGACAGACGTGGAATAAATCCTCACGGGCCAGCGCTTGGCGCAGCATCGCCTGACGCGGCGACGAGGCCAGAATATTATTGTTCCAGCACAGCAGCGCCGCCGCACGGGTGGGGTCGGCCAAGGTTTCGGCGAGGTCGAGATGTGAGATCGAGGGCGCACCATTCGGCCCGGCCAGATGCGCGGCGGTGAGCCTACCCATATCCACCCCGCGAGTGGCGGGGCCGTTCAGGTAGCACAGCCCGGCATCGGGTTTGGCGAGGTTGCCGGTGACGGCGGCGAGGGCGGCGGCGGCGCGGAACACGTTGCCGCCCTTCGGCTGGCGCTGCACGCCCTGGCCAAGCCACAGCAACGATGGCCCGGTGGCATAGTACCTGGCGGCCTGCTCGATCAGTGCCACGGGTACATCGGTTACGGCTGCGGTCCATTCCGGGGTGGCTTTGGCGACCTCGTCAGCCAGATCATCCCAGCCGATGACATGATTATCGATAAACTCCGCATCCAGCAGACCGTCCCGCTTTGCGATATGCATGAAGCCGAACGCCAATGCGGCATCTGACCCCGGCCGGAGTTGCAAGTGCAAATGCGCGCGCTCAGCGGTGGGGTGGCGGATCGGGTCGATGACGATAATCTTCCCCGGCGCTTCGGCCAGCCAGTGCTTGTGCATGTGCGGTGCACTGGCAAACGGATTGGCACCCCATACCATGATGCAGGCGGCGGAGGCGGCGGCGCGGGGGTCAAAGCCGGTGCAGCTATCACCCAGCGTCCAGTTCAGCGCCACATGCCCGGCTTTGTTGCAAACCGAATCTGGGTCCACCTCGGTCGCGCCGATAGCGTTGAAAAACCGCATCCCAAAGCTGCCGGCCAGCATCGCGACGGTGCCGGTGTAATGGGTGTGCAGAATTTTCGCGGGGTTTTCGGCGCGGATGGCATTTAACCGGGCCGCGATGTCGCGCAGCGCCTCATCCCAACTGGCGGGCGCGAATTTCCCCTCGCCCTTGTTGCCGATGCGCTTCAGCGGTGTGGTCAGCCGGGCGGCCTCGTCGCGCCAGATGCCGTTATAGGCCAGCGCACATTTGCCACACAAAGCGCCGCGCGAGACCGGGTGCTCCGGGTCGCCCAATACCTTGGTAATCAGCCCGTCATGCTTCACCACCGCAATGCCACAGGCGTCATAGCAGTCACGCGGGCAGGTGGTTTTGACGATCTCACGCATCGGCAGGTGCCGACGAAAAATTCCTGTTCATAAACTTAGTATCT
>NCFD01000145.1 GCA_002281005.1 Acidocella sp. 35-58-6
TACCCATAAAAGCTGGCCCTCGCGCCATAGCACCCCGATGACAGGCACTGCCATGATGATGGCGCAGGCGTAGGCCGCAGCGGCGTAGGCGGCGTGGCGTCCGGTTCGTGGCAAGACGGGGGCGGACGCGAGGAGGTCAGGTGATTGCTCGCTGCCCATGATGATAGAGATGAAAAATAGTGCCAGTTGTCCGGCTAAAAATACCAGTAGCGGGAGCACGATGCTGGGGCCGGTGCCGATGGCGACACGGCCGGTGAGGATCATGGTGACCGGAACTAAGGTCAGCGAGCGATAGATTGTCTGTGTGACGAGTCCGGGAAAGCGCAGCAATAGCCGAAGGTTTTTCAGCATGGTGGCAGCGAAAGGGTGCTGCCGGAAGGTGCCACCGCCGCGCCGCCGCGCTGGGCCGCTGCCATAGGCGGCGGCGCTGATGGTGCCGTCAGCAAATTGCCGGGCGCGGGTGAGCAGCACCATCCAGAAGATAAACGCACAGACAACGCAAAATAAAACCGCGGGGATAAATTCACCGAGCAGGGCGCGGGCCGGGAACCAGATGGCGGCGTTGATGTTGCTGGCATTGGGCATGAATGCTAGCCAGAGTGCCCGCAAATTGGCGGGGGCAATATAGCGCGGCGCTTGGCCGAGTGCGAAGATGAACACGCCAACAAATAGTGCGATACTGTGCGCGAACAGCCGGGCCTTGGCCGGACCGGTGCGGGCGACCAAGGATACCACTGATAAAAACGCCAGCGCCGTAACCAGGGCAGCGAGCATGGGAATGATGATATAGGCAGCCAGCGCCTGCAGGTTTCCGAACAATGCCAGGGCGTTGGCGAGTGCGGCGGCCAGCAACAACCAGGGTGCCGCCACGCTGGCGGCAACACCGATCATGCGGACCGCCAGGATGCGGATGGGTTTGATCGGGGAGGCGAGTAAAAAATCCGCGTCTCCGCGCGAATATAAAACATCGATGGCCGAGGTCATGGCGCGTGACAGCATCAGGCCGCTCAGGAAAATCAGATTGATATTGGCGATCAGGATCAGGATGGGCGGCGATAATGTCTGGGTTTGCAGATACTTCACGATGAGCAGGGCGATGGCCTGGAAGATGAGGCTGACGGCGATGACCGGCACCAGCACATATTTGCTGGTGCGTAATAAAATGGAGCCGCGCCAGAGCAGTTTGATTTCATGCGCCAGCAGCCACGGGAAGCTGGCTTGTTTAAACATCGGCGCGGGTGGTGAGGTGCAGGAACACATCCTCCAGGCTGGCGTTTTGATGTTGCCCGGCAGCGGTTTGCAACTCGGCGAAGCTGCCTTGCGCCAATAAATTACCGCCCGAGAGAATGCCGATACGGGTGGCCAAACGCTCTGCGACTTCGAGGATATGGGTGGTGATGATGATGGCAGCGCCCTCGGCGGCGCGGGCGGTGAGGATGGATTTCACCAGTTTGGCGGCGGCGGCATCCAGGCCGGTGAGAGGCTCGTCCAGGATGAATAATTTCGGCGTGTGAATCAGTGCGCCCGCCAAAACAGTTTTTTGTTTCATGCCGCGCGAGAAGCCTTCGCAGCGTTCATGCCGGTGCGGCCACAGGCCGAATGTTTCGAGTAGTTCATCAGCGCGGGCTGCGGCGGTGGCGGGTTCAACCTGCCAGAGACCGGCTACGAATTCGAGATATTCGAGGGCGGAGAGTTTATCGTACAGCAATGGCTCGTCCGGCAGCCAGGCCATCATGGCTTTGGCTTGGAGCGGGGCTGCGAGGACATCGGTTCCGAATACCTCGATACTGCCGGTATCGGGCTTCAGCAGCCCGGCGATCATTCGCAAGGTAGTGGTTTTGCCAGCGCCATTGGGGCCAAGCAAAGCGTAAATTTCGCCGGACGCGATACTGAGGCCGAGCTTATCGATGATTGGCCTGGCGAAGGATTTGCACAGGCCGCGCACGGTGAGAGCATTGGTCATGGGGCACCGCGCTGGTTGGAAAAAACTAGGTTCTCAAGGCTAGGACGTCCGGTGTGGCCTGGTCAATTGAGTGTTGCGCCAAGAGTGCCACACAATGGCGTGCGATCATCGCTTCCTCATTGGTGGGGATAACCATCACCTCGACGGCGGAGGCGGCTTTGGAAATGACGGGGGCATTTTTGGCGTTCGCCAGCGGGTCGATGGCGATGCCGAGCCATTGCAGCCGCGCACAGATGGCGGCGCGGATTTCAGGTGAATGTTCGCCGATGCCGGCGGTGAAGACCAAGCCATCAAGGCCACCCAGAGGCACCACCAAGGCGGCGATATGCTGAGCGGCGGCGTAGGTGAAGGATTCAACTGCCTCGGCGGCTTCAGGGGCTTTTGAGGCCAGCAGCACCCGCATATCGGCGGAGATGCCGGAGATGCCGAGCAGGCCGGATTTTTTATAGACGATATCGGTGATTTCATCGGCGCTCATGCTGTGCGCCTGCATGAGATACAGCAGCACCCCGGCGTCGAGCGTACCGGTGCGGGTGCCCATGATCAGACCGTCGAGTGCTGTGAAGCCCATGCTGGAATCGACGCTCTGGCCGTTGCTCATCGCGCAGGCGCTGGCACCGTTGCCGAGGTGGGCGGCGATCACCCGGCCGGAGGCGACATCAGGGGCGGTGCTGTGCAATTGCCCTGCAATATATTCATAGGATAGCCCATGAAAGCCGTAGCGGCGCACGCCCTCGTTGCGCAGGTTGCGGGGCAGGGCGAAGCGGGTGGCCACTGCGGGCATGGTTTTATGAAAGCTGGTATCGAAGCAGCCGATTTGCGGCAGTCCGGGGCGCAGCGCCAGAGCGGCGCGGATGGCGGCGATGTTATGCGGCTCATGTAGCGGGGCCAGGGGGTCAAGTGTCGCGAGTTTTTCCAGCGCCGTCTGGTCGAGCCGTGTGGGGGCGGTGAAAATATCGCCGCCATGCACGATGCGGTGGCCGCAGGCGGCCAGCTTGGTGCCGCCAAGATGTTGGTCAACCCACTCCAGCACCGGGCCCAGTAAATCCTCATGGCTGAGGGCTTCACCATGCGGCCAGGATTTTTCCAGTAATAGCTCGCCGTGCGGCCCGTGAATGGAAAAATGCGGGATATCGCCGATGTCCGCCATCTCGCCATGAGCGATGTTGGTGAGGGCGTGGTTGAATGTGAAGAGCGCGAATTTGATGCTGGAGGAGCCAGCATTGAGGGTGAGAATCGCCTCAGACATGGGCGGCCATGATGACGGCGATGGCGCAGGAGGCAAGGCGGGTGCGGGTATCATCGGCGCGGCTGGTGAGGATGATGGGCACGCTGGCGCCGAGCACGATGCCAGCCGCGTCAGCCCCGGCCATGAAGGTAAGCTGCTTGGCCAGAATATTGCCCGCCTCGATGTTGGGGACCACCAGAATATCAGCCTGTCCGGCCACGGGCGAGGTGATGTTTTTCTCGGCCGCGGCGGTGGGGCTGATGGCGTTGTCGTAGGCCAGCGGGCCATCGAGGATGGCACCGGTGATCTGGCCACGCTCGGCCATTTTGCAGAGGGCAGCAGCATCTAACGTGGCCGGCATGGCAGGGTTGATGGTTTCCACGGCGGCCAGAATGGCAACGCGCGGGGTGGCGATGCCGAGGGTGTGCGCGAGGTCGATGGCGTTTTGGACGATGCTGAGTTTGTCCTCCAGGCTGGGCGCGATGTTGATGGCAGCGTCGGTTACCAGCAGTGGGCGGCTGTAGGCGGGCACATCCATGACATACACATGGCTGAGGCGGCGGCCGGTGCGCAGGCCGGTTTGCGCCTGCATGACCTCATGCAAAAGTTCGTCGGTATGCAATGCACCTTTCATCAGTGCTTTGGCTTCGCCTGCGCGTACTAAGGCGACCGCGCGGGCGGCGCTGGCGTGGCTGTGTGGCGTGGATTCGATACGAAGGCCGGTGATGTTGATGTTACATTGTGCGGCCACAGCGCGGATTTTTGCCTCGGGGCCAACCAGTATGGGGGTGATGAGGTTGGCATTGGCGGCTACCACCGCGCCGCGCAATGAGGCTTCATCGCAGGGGTGCACCACAGCGGTGAGTAAAGCTGTACCTTGCGAGGCGCGGGTCAGCAGCTCACGAAAGCCGGTGTGACGCAGCAGCCGCACTTCGGGTAGCGCGATCGCGGCGCGGCTGATTTTTTCAGTGGGCGCCTGCACCGTGGCCTTGCCCCGCAGCACTTCGGTATTATCCTGGTTAATGCAATGACAATCCAGAATCAGCCGGTGTTTTTCAGGAATGCGCTCAGTGACGGTGACGGTAGCGGTGATGGTATCGCCAGGGCTGACGGGGGCGCGGAACTGCAAATCCTGGCCAAGATAAATGGTGCCAGGGCCGGGGAGTTTGGTGCCCAATACTGCCGAGATCAAACCCGCCGTAAGTACCCCCTGGCTGATGATGTGGTGGAACATATCGGTGGCGGCGTATTCGGCATCGAGATGAGCCGGGTTGATGTCACCGGAGATGATCGAGAATAATTCGATGTCCTGCTGCGTAACACGGCGGCTAAGGCTGGCGGTGTCACCGATGGCGATGTCATCGAAAACGCGGTTCTCAATTTGCTGTACTGGCATATCCATGATGGCCCGCCTTCAACGTTGCAGAATATAGTGGCCGGGGGCGGCATCCAGCGCCG
>NCFD01000146.1 GCA_002281005.1 Acidocella sp. 35-58-6
CCGGGTCTTTCAGAATATTCGCCAATTGCTGTAAATGCGCTGGCCGCAGCAAATGCGAGACCTCGTGAAATGCTTCAAACGCCAGCGCTGAGAGCGCCTCGGGCGCGATTTTCAACACCGTACGGCCATCAACCTCGATGGTTGAAACCCCGGCAATGTCCAGCTTGCGGTAGGGGGTGGTGTCGTCGCCTTGCGGAAACATCGGCGTGTAGCTGAAGGCAGGGGGAACCTTGGCTTGCGCGTTCATATTTTATCCTCGAACAGCGGTGGAAATTACTCTTTCGGCGTGCGGCGGCGGAATGCATCCAGGCTCACCACCTCGGCGGGGCCGTCGTAATTACGGCTGGGCACATCATCGCCCTCTGGTGCCGGCAATTCTGCCAGCGGCACGGTTTGCGGCACTTCAACCTCAAAATTTAACCCTAACTGCACTTCCGGGTCGGCAAACGCAGTAATGGCCGCCACCGGGATCACCAGGGTCGAGGGAATGCCCGAGAACGAAAGCCCTACGGAGAGCACCTGGTCCACCTCATCCATCGCCAGGCTATGGAACTGGTGTTGCAGCACAATGGTCATTTCATCAGGGTACTGGGCCCGCAGCCGGTCAGGAATTTGCACGCCTGGATAACCGGTCTTGAAGGTCACATAAAAATGGTGCCCCCCAGGCAGCCCCTCATGCGCCGCATGGGCAATCGCGCTCACCACCACATGGCGCAGGGCTTCCTGCGTCCAGGTATCGTAAGGCAGCAGGCTATCGGGGATAGGGGTGTCGTCTTCAGCCATAACTCATCATGCTCCGCAATGCGGCGTCATAACCCAGTCACCTGCAAGCGGCAAATACGGCGGAAACCTAGCTCGCAATCTCGCGGGATTCCCTCTCGTAATGGCGGTAATACTTCTCCGTCACCAGGTCGGTTTGCACCACCACCGCGATGTCGGTGGTATTGAACTGTGTATCAATTACGGCCCCGTCACCCACAAAACTCCCGAGCCGCAAGTACCCCTTGATCAACGGCGGCAGCGTCATTAGCACGCGCTTGGTGTCCAGGCTGGCGGGGTCGCAGCGATGCATATCCACATAGCGCCCGGACAGCGCCTTCGGACGGATCGCTTCCGGTGCCAAATGATAGGTGCTCAAATACGTCAACTCAGCCGCCAGTGCGTCAGGGTCGGTGCCGGGGAAGCTGGCACAGCCGAACATCAGGTCTATGCCATAATGAAATACGTACGCCGCAATGCCGCGCCATAATAATTGCAACACTGCCCGCGAGCGGTAGGCAGATGCCGTGCAGGAGCGCCCTAATTCCAGCAACTGGCCTGGAAAACGCTCCAGCATTGAAATGTCATACTCATCCGCCGAATAAAATTTCCCCAATTTGGCCGCCGCCGTTTGCCTGATCAGCCGGTAGGTGCCCACCACACTTTCCGGGCCCTCGCCCAAATTATGGTCAACCACCAGCAAATGGTCGGCTACATCGTCGAACACGTCACGGTCACACCGCGTGGCGGTGGTAACAGCATCAGCCTTGGCGCCAAGTTCTTCATAGAATACCCGGTAGCGTAAGCCTTGCACCGCCTTGATCTCGTCAGCCGTGACCGCCAGCCGCACACCCAAATTGCCGGCCCGTAGCTCGGCAAAGCCCGGTGCGGCGTTACCAATGACAAACCGCGGTAACTCGGGCGCTGTTCCAGTATTCACGTGGCTGAACTTTCAATATCGTGGTCGTTCACGGCATCTTCGGCTACCGGTTGACCCGCTTGCCGGCGGCCAAACAGCTCAATTTTGATCAGCGCCACATCAAACCCATGCTTGGCGGCGATATCTCGTAACAATATTTCAGCATCCGGTGCCGAGAATTCAACAACTTTCCCGTTATCCTGGTCAACCAGGTGAAAATGATTGCGGTCCCCGCTCGGCTCATAGCGGGCACGCTTGCTGCCCAGGTCGCGCCGCTCCAAAATCCCTTTGGCTTCCAGCAGGCGTACGGTACGGTAAACGGTTGCCAATGAGATACGTTCATCAACTTGATTGGCCCGGCGATGCAGCTCATCTACATCCGGATGATCATGGGCTTCAGATAACACCCGCGCTATCACCCGGCGCGGACCTGTCATCTTTAGCCCATTCTCTATGCACAGGCGCTCGATGCTTATATCCATTAAAATGCCTTGTGGCCCAAGTTTTTTGTCCGGTCCAGCCTTAACCGAGAACCTATGATGACAATCACATTGCCGACCCACCATAAAGCCATCGACATCACTTCGGAAACCTGCCCGATGACCTTCGTGCGGACGCGCCTGGCCCTTGATACCATGGAAACCGGCCAGATTTTACTGGTGCGCCTGAAAGGGGCGGACCCGCTGAAAAATGTCCCCCGCGCTGCCGCCGACCAAGGCCACGACCCGCTGGACCTCCTCGAACAACCTGACGGCTCCTGGCTGCTGGTGCTGCAAAAGGGCTAAAGCGTTAAACTCATCACCACCGCATCTTCGCCATTGGCATAATAGTGCTTGCGCAGCCCGGCCTGCTGAAAGCCGGATACCTCATACAGCCTGCGGGCAGGGGCGTTGCCCGCCGCTACCTCCAAATGCAGCATCGTCACTCCCTGGCTGCGGGCTTGCTCCAACCCCACCTGCAGCAGCGTCCGGCCAATGCCGCGCCGCTTGGTAACCGCCCCGATGGTAATAATCTCCGCCTCGTCGGCCACGATTCGCAGCAAGAGCAGCCCGCCGCGTTCATCCAGCCAGCCGAACATGCCCGGTTGCGCCAGCAGGCTGGCAAAACTGGCTGCGTCCCATGGTTCATCAGGAAATACTGCGCCATGCACCGCCGCCATAATACTGGCATGGGCCGGGCTGGCGGTAATCACACCGGCTCGGGCCGCAAACCCCCGGCGGGCAATTTCGCCTCCGGCGGGTCAACATAAACCGGCTGTGCCGGTAGCGGCGCCAGCCCGGCCTCATGCCGTGCGCGGGCGGCGGTTGCCACCCAGGCCGGGTCGATCTCGCGGGCGTTGGTCAAAATCACATTGCCGTCCGCCGCAGCCAGCAAGGCTGCTACCTCATTAGCGGCATTGCCCGCTACCGCCACCGGCGTTTTGACTGTTGGAATATCAGCATCGGCAAAGCCCTCAGCCACGCCGTTCCGGATCAGGAAAATCTTCTCCCGCCGCGCCCGGATCGCCACCCATAAAGGCCGGTGCAGCACCGGAAACGCCACGCCAAACGCCTCGGCCACGGTCACGCCCCATATCGGCACCCCCGCCGCCGCCGCATAACCCTGCGCGATGGCAATGGTGGTCCGCAGCCCGGTAAAGCTGCCCGGCCCGATCGTTACCGCCACTGCGCCAATCGGTACGCCCGCCTTCGCCAGACAGCTTTGCACCAGCTCCGGCAGCGTCTCGATCAACCCCGGGCGCCCCGGCGCAAATTGCCGCGCCAGCACCACGCCACCCGTTGACACAATGGCCACTCCGGCGCGGCTCAACGCCCCGTCGAGCGCCATAATATTCACGCGAAAATGGCGGCTTCTTCAAACGCCAGCTTGGGCAGGCGCGGGAACGGATGCTCCGGCTTGCCATGCCCCAGATTGATCAGGAAGTTCGACTTCCAGCCGCTCTGGCCAAAAAACGCCCGGTCCACTTTGTTTTTATCGAACCCGGACATCGGCCCGCAATCAATCCCCAGCGCCCGTGCTGCCATGATTAAATACGCACCCTGCAGGGTGGAGTTGCGAAACGCTGTCTCCTCCGCGAGGTCCGGATTACCGGAAAACCAGGCCTTGGCATCGGCAGGCGGAAACAGCTTCGGCAAATGCTGATAAAATAGCGGGTCCTGCGCCACGATCACGGTCACCGGGGCGGCCATGGTCTTGTCGATATTGCCGGCACTCAGTGCAGGTTTCAGCTTCTCCTTGCCCTCCGGTGTCCGGATAAACACAAACCGCCCTGGCGAGCAGTTGGCCGAGGTCGGGCCCAGCTTCAGCAGTTCATAAAGGGCTTGCAGTTGTTCATCGCTCACCGCTTCGTCGGTAAACTCCCATTTGGTGCGGGCATCACGAAACAGAACGTCCAGCGCAGCATCATCTAAAGCCATGGAAAAAACCCCTTCAGGCAGCCTGGGTCACGGACTGCACTTCAGGGATATAATGTTTCAGCAGATTCTCAATCCCATGCTTCAGCGTGGCGGTGGAGGAGGGGCAACCCGCGCATGATCCCTGCATTTTCAAGGTCACCACGCCATCACGAAACCCACGGAAAATAATATCGCCACCGTCGCCGGCCACCGCCGGGCGCACGCGGGTTTCCAGCAAATCCTTGATCTGGTCGGCAATCTCGCGGTCCTCAGGGGCCACATCCTCAGCCACCAACTGAGCCTTCTCGCTCATCACCGGCTTCATGCATCCTCCAGCGGGCGCGCGGCCCGAACCAGATTGTCCCGCATGTGCTCCAGGCTGGAGCGCAGCACGGCGATGTCCTTCTCCGACAGGCCGGCGAGCACCTCGGCCCGCGCGGCGGTGGCGGTGGCGGTGATGCGCGCCACCAGGGGTGCGGCGGCGGGCGTGAGGGTCACCAGTTTGGCGCGCCGGTCGGTGGGATCCGGCTCGCGCCGCACCAGCCCCATGGCCTCCAGCCGGTCGAGGG
>NCFD01000147.1:0-3957 GCA_002281005.1 Acidocella sp. 35-58-6
GAACCAGAGTTACTGCGCGAGGAGGCCGTGTTGCGGGCGCTGCCTGAAACCACACTGGATGATCCGATCGCCCGCCGCGAATTAGCGCGGTTAGCTTACGACCGTGCGCTGCCTGCACAAGTGATGACCATTTTAACGAAGGAAAATTTCATTCCTGATGTCGTGTATGAGCGCCACGCTTTGTTCCATCAGGCCGGTGTAGATATCGCAGCGCGGCTAGATGTGCCCCGCTTGCTTGAGGTGAACGCCCCGCTGATTGAGGAGCAAGCGCGGTTTCGAGGGTTGTGTTTACGCGGCTTGGCGCAGGCGAGCGAACGCGCCTCGTATCAGGGGGCGGCTTGCGTGATTGCGGTTTCTGCTGCTGTGGCCACGCATGTGCAAACGATTGCCGGACCGCGTTGCGACGTGAAAATTGTGCCCAACGGGGTGGATTTGACCCGCTTTGGCCCGTTGAACGCCGGTGCAACCATTCGAGCTAAATTAAATATCGGCGCCGCCCCGGTCATAGGGTTCATTGGCAGCTTCAAACCATGGCATGGCATGGGGTTTTTGCTTGATGCGGTGGCAGCCCAGGGAACTGCCCTGAATACCACCCGAATTTTGGCCGTGGGCGATGGTCCGGACCTTGCCGCTTTACGGGAACGCGCCGCCGAGCCCGACCTTGCAGGCCGGGTGATATTGCCTGGGCGGATGGCTCATGCCGATATTCCAGACTGGTTGGCAGCGATGGATATCACCGTCGCGCCGTATCTCGACCAGCCGGATTTTTACTTCTCGCCATTGAAAATTGTGGAATCTCTTGCCGCCGGTAAGCCGGTAGTGGCGCCCGCCCTCGGCCAGATTTCGCAACTGGTTCAGCATGGCGAAACCGGCTTGCTATATGAACCAGGGGATGCAGACGGATGTGGCGCGGCCCTGGCATCTCTGATTGCTAACCCGCGTGGCTGCGCTGTGATGGGCCATCATGCCCGGCGTGCCGCGGCGGGGTGGGATTGGACGGCTCTGGTTGCCAAGATTCTCAGCAACGCCCGTCAGACTGTATCAGCGTGAACCAACATCCGCACCATTGGTTGCTGGGGTATCTCAAACCCGAATGGCGCGGGTTAAGCATGGGCGCTGTGTTCATGACGGCCCGTGCCGCCACTTTGCTGGCACTGCCTTGGCCGCTGAAATACATTATCGACAACGTGATCATGCAAAACCCCGTGGCGGGGCCATTGAGCGGAATATTGCCAGACCCGCTAAGCCATCGCATGGCATTGCTGAATATACTCGGGTTACTAACGCTTGGCCTCGGGCTGTTGGATGCGCTGTTGGTGTATCTGGGCAGCCGCAGTTTTCTCGATGCCGGGCAGCGCATTGTATTCGCCATCCGGTTTGATTTATTCAGCCACGTGCAACGGCTTTCATTGGCGTTTCACCAACGCCAGCGTAAAGGCGAGGTGATGGTGCGGCTCTCTGGCGACACGCGTCAGTTGCAGGATTTTCTTGCCGCCATCGGGATCGACCTGCTGCCTCATACCCTCACCATCATCGGCATGGCGGTGGTTATGCTCGTCATCGATTGGCGTTATGCACTGATCGCCCTTTCGGTAACGCCGATATTGTTTGTGATCGTGCGCTATTATGCCCGGCGGTTACGTGGCTCGTTGGGGCTGGTGCGTAACCATGAGGGCACGCTCTCGGGTGTGACGCAGGAAATTCTGGGCAACGTGCATGTTGTACAGGCTTTTGCCCGCGCTGCGCACGAGGATGCGCGGTTTGGCCTTTTTGCCGATGCCAGTTTGCAGGCGAGCTTGCGGGCCAACGAAGTGCAGGCGCAATTTGCGCCGGCGATGAACCTTGCCATTGCAGTGGCCACCGGCGCGATCGCCTGGTACGGCGCTGTGGCGGTGATTGGTGGGCATTTAACTGCCGGCGAATTGCTGATTTTTCTGGCCTATTTGCGCGGTATCGCAACACCGGTGCGCCAGCTTGCCAAAAGCGGCAGAATTTTTGGCAGAGCGATGGTAGCACTGGACAGGATTGCTGAATATCGCGCCGAAACGCCAAGCATTACCGATGCCCCCCATGCCATAACCCCCGCAACCTGCCGGGGCGAGGTGGTATTTGAGGGAGTGGATTTTGGCTACAACGCCGCCAACCAAGTGCTGCACGATATCAGCTTTACCCTAGCCCCTGGCCGCACCGTAGCGCTGGTAGGGGCAACAGGCTCCGGCAAAACCAGTATCAGCAATTTAGTTCCACGGTTTTACGATCCCACCCGCGGCCGTATCACGCTTGATGGGCATGATGTACGCGATCTGCCGTTGGAGTGGTTACGCCGCCAAATTGGGCTGGTGTTGCAAGAACCGGTACTTTTTCAGGCCACCATCTGGGAAAACATCGCCTATGCGAGGGCTGGCGCTGGGCGGGCAGAAGCGATGGAGGCTGCTAAAGCGGTAGGTGTAGATGATATTTTCACTGCCCTGCCCGACGGATTTGACACCATGGTAAGTGAACGCGGGCAAAGCCTCTCAGGAGGCCAGCGCCAATGCGTGGCAGTGGCGAGGGCGATGCTGTGCAATGCCCCAGTGGTGATTTTGGACGAACCCAGCAGCAGCCTGGATGCCAGCACCGAACAGCGTTTGATGCAGGCGTTGGCGACTTTGGGCCGCCAGCGGGCCGCCCTGATTATCGCCCACCGGCTGAGCACCGTGATGCAGGCGGACCTGATATTAGTGCTCGCCCATGGCCGTATTGTTGAGCGCGGTACCCATACAGACCTGCTCGCACTGAACGGCACCTATGCCACCTTGTGGCGCGCTCATCATAACCATCACGATGCCCTGCCCCGCCTATTGAGGATAAAATGAATTTATATAAATATTTAGGCCTGACAACCGCTTTGGCCATCATGGTCACTGCCGGAGTGGCTCAAGCCGACCCCTGGGTTCCGGCAGCGGGCGACGGCAGTGCCAAGCTCATGGTGCGGTTATTCGATGCCAGCCGCGCCTACCCCAGCACGGGTTTTGGCTCTAGTACCATACCGGCTTCAAAACAAAATGAAACGCAATTACGTATCACCGGCGTGCAGGGTATCGGCGATGGGTTTTCCATCGAGTATGACCTGCGAGCCGGCCGCAAGCAGGACCGCAGCACCAAGCACGGCATCACCAATAGCCTCACGGCCACCGGGCTGGAAGACCAGGAGGTTGGGCTCAATTACGGCCTGATTCAAAGCCCGTTGGAAGCGCTGTCGATGACGATGAATGTCATTGTCCCGACTGGCTCCAGCCATAGCAACCCCGCACTGGGAACTGGCCATCTGGCGGTTGAACCTGACGTGCAGGCAGGGTTCAAAACCGGGCCGTTCACGTTCACCGGCGAATTTGGCAGCCGGATTTTCACCGATAGCGGGGTCGCCCAGATGCGCGGCACGCTATACGCGGGCTGGCATGTTTTGCCACGCTTGACCTTGTTTGGCACAGGCTTTGCCAGCCGCACTTTGCAAAATGCCACCAGCTTACAACGAACTGACCAGAGTGAGGTTTATAACATTGTGCGCGTTGGCGGCGGCGCTGAATTCAAGCTCACATCCAGGCTGCGGCCTTACGTGGAATATGAACATAGCATCGCGGGTCAAGGCATCCATGCGGGCGATCGGATCACTATTGGCGTGTCAGTGGTGTTTTAACCATGTCAAAACCCGCCGCACAGCTTGGCTTGGTCCGTCACGGTGCCACCAACTGGACCCTAGCGGGACGCTACCAGGGGCTGGCTGACCCACCTTTATGCGCCACCGGCATCGCCCAGGCGGCAGCGTTAGGGTTACGCCTGCAGGCTGAACCGGCACAGATCCCGGTCCAGATGATTGTGTGCAGCCCGTTAAGACGCGCCCGACAAACGGCCGATATTTTGACTGAGTCTCTGGGGTTGTCGGCCCCGCAGATCGATACAGACCTCTCCGAAATGAAT
>NCFD01000147.1:3998-8614 GCA_002281005.1 Acidocella sp. 35-58-6
GCTAACACAAGCCGAGGTGAAGACAAAATGGCCGCACGTGCTGCGAGCCTGGAAGCAAACTCCTTATGCCATCCGTTTGCCCGGCGGCGAAATGTTACCCGAAATGCGTGAACGCGTACGGGCCGGATTGCGCCGCTGGCACGGACAGCCAAACCGGGTGCTGCTGGTGACTCATGCGGTCTGGATCAGGCTGGCGTGCATCGAAAATGGCGACGCCACTGTGGAGGAATTTCGTAATATCGAGGTCGCCCCGGCCTCGGTGCACTGGATGGCCATAGCCTCCAATGAAGGCCCGGGGTTTGTAACGGCATCGAACAAAAAGGAAATATCATGCGTATCACCATAGTTGGCGGCGGGTATGTCGGGCTGGTGTCCGGCGCGTGTTTTGCGGCTTTAGGCGCAGTTGTCACCATCGTGGAAGTTGATCAAGGCCGGTTTACTGCCCTGCGTGAGGGTAGAATGCCAATTTACGAGCCTGGGTTGGAAGCGTTGGTGGCCACTAGCCGCACCGCTGGGCGTCTGGCATTCGCGGACTCCATCGAAGAAGTGGCTGATACCGACATGGTGTTCCTGGCGGTTGGCACGCCGTCGCGCCGGGGCGATGGCCATGCCGATTTGACCTACGTGTTCGAGGCTGCCGAGCAGGTAGCTGCGGCATTAACCAAGCCTGTGGTGTTGGTGACGAAATCCACAGTCCCTGTGGGCACAGGCCGTCGGCTAGCTGAATTGATGGCACTGCGGCGGCCTGATTTAGCTGTGAGTGTAGCCTCCAACCCTGAATTTTTGCGCGAAGGCTGTGCGATCGATGATTTCATGCAACCCGACCGAATTGTTATTGGTTCCGATAGCGCAACAGCGACAGCCATGCTGTGTGAATTATATGCGCCGCTTACGGTAAAGGGAGCGCGCTTGCTGGCCACCGGCTTGGAAACTGCCGAGATGATAAAATATGCGGCTAATTCCTTCCTGGCCATGAAGATCGCTTTCATCAATGAAATGGCCGATATGTGTGAAAAACTCGGCGCGGAGATTGGTGACATCGCCACCGGGCTGGGGCTCGACCACCGTATTGGCCCCCAATTCCTGCAAGCAGGGCCGGGTTTTGGCGGCTCCTGCTTCCCGAAAGATACCCAAGCGATGGTTCGCATTGCCCAGGATGCTGGCGCGCCTTCAAGGCTCGTAGAGACCGTGGTGGCAGTGAACGAGGCGCGCAAGGCGGCGATGTCCAGCCGTATTATCGCAGCCTGCGGCGGCGTCGTGCGCGGCAAGCGGATTGCCATACTGGGGCTGACCTTCAAACCCGACACCGATGACATTCGCGATTCCCCTGCCTTGGGGATCATCCACCGGCTGGTCGATGAAGGCGCGATGGTAAGTGCCTATGATCCGATGGGCTGCAATCATGCGCGATTCCAATTGCCGTCGCGGGTGAATTTTTGTGAGGATTCTCAGCAAGCCCTGCAAGGTGCGGATGCTCTGATTATAGTCACAGAGTGGAACGAATTCAAAATGCTGGACCCGGTAGCAATTCACCAAGCCATGCGCGGCCATGTGGTGGTTGATTTGCGCAATATTTTTCATGGCCCCACAATGCGGGCTGCGGGTTTGGTGTATTACGGCATCGGAAGTGCGCCCAGCCCTTTGGACGTCCGCGCCGAAGCCGAGACTCAGCGACTATCCTATGCCGGTTGAGCGGAGAGTCTGAGTGAGCTTTTTAATTACCGGAGCCGCGGGATTTGTGGGCTATCACGTTGCCACCGCTTTGTTGCAGCGTGGGGCGCGGGTGGTGGGGATTGATGATGTCAACGCCTACTACAGCCCCGCCCTGAAGCGGGCGCGGCTGGCAAAACTGGCAGCATTTTCGAAATTCACATTTCATGAGCTCGACATTGCCGACCATGCAAAGTTATACCAAGTGGGGAGCGACGCACAAGTAATCGTGCATCTCGCTGCCCAGGCGGGCGTGCGCTATTCGATCGAACAGCCATTCGCTTACGCAGCCTCCAATCTCACCGGGCATTTATCGGTGCTGGAACTGGCGCGTCATGCGCCAAAACTACAACATTTAGTTTATGCCTCCTCCTCATCAGTTTATGGAGCTGGTTCCACTTTACCCTATCACGAATCTGAGCGCGTAGACCGCCCACAATCACTTTATGCAGCCACCAAGCGGGCCGATGAGATGATGTGTGTGGCTTACGCACATTTATACGGCCTACGGCAAACCGGCTTGCGGTTCTTCACGGTGTATGGACCTTGGGGGCGACCCGACATGGCCTATTTTGGCTTTGCCGAGGCGATTATGGCGGGCGAGCCCATCACGCTTTATGAGAATGGCGCGTTGCAGCGCGATTTTACCTACATCGATGACATTGTTGCCGGTGTGCTCGGGGTTATTGCCCATCCACCACAATCTGATGGCGAGCATCGAATATATAATATCGGCAATCATCGCTCCGAATATGTGCGGGATTTGGTGGCTCTGCTGGAGGCTGAACTGGGCCGCAAGGCGCAGGTGGTTAACGCCCCGCGCCCGTTGGCCGACCCGGTGCAAACCTGCGCCAACATTGATGCGTTAGCCGCTTTAACTGGCTTTGCGCCAAAAACATCACTCGCCGATGGGATTCCTAAGTTTGTGGCCTGGTACAAAGAATGGTGCGCCCAGCGGTAATGTTGCCGACTGCACGTTGTTAACCCAGCAATGCACTAATCATTCGTATCAGGCGTCGTAATTTCAGGCGGGCTGATCTCGGGCGGGCTGATTTCAGGAGGACTAATTTCAGGCGGATTAATCTCAGGTGGTTCAATTTCGGGCTTAATACCAGTTGGTGGTTCAACCTCCGAGCCATTCAAGTCTGGAGCTTTCTCCGCCGGTTCATGAGTCGTTTCCGGTGCCTCGCCGTGATTCAATAACATCGGCCTTATGGCATCGTCACGAGGCACCTGCGGTATGGTAATGCGCGAAACCACGATACCGCCATCAGGGTTCAATGTGCCCGTGATAACCGAGAGCTGCGGTAATTCGGATCGAGTCATGTTCGGTGGTGCCGTTGCTGCCACGCCATCAGGCGCCACTAGACGACCCGTTGTGCCGGCGGGAACAAAAGCATCCTCAATTTCCACTGTTGTGCCAGACGGACCGGTTATTTGCGGAGCGGGCACAAGGCCGGTTGCTACCGGCGAGTTGGCGTTGATCTGGCCGGTAACAATTAAAGGCTCACCTTGATGGAGCTGAGATAGGTTGGCTGGGTTGATGAGTATAAATTCACCATTGATGACGGCGCCCCCTTGTGCGGGCCATAACTGGTCAACTTGGCCTTGCAGTTGGAAATTGCCGTTATTCACCGGCAAAACATCCACCCTCGTGGCCACCCAAGTGCCATTTCCCAGCCCGATGGCGCTCACTGCCACCTGGGTCCCTGGGATTAGCAAATGAGCATCGGGGAACACCGCCCCGGCGGCAGGCACAATGCGTTGGCCTAGCACGCTGAAACCACCGGTCGTTTTGGCACTGATGGGACCGATGATGGCATGGGTGACGCTGACCTCGGTTGCCACTTGCTGCCCAGGCTGCCGGACGCGCGCCGAAACAAGCGCCCGCTGGCCAACCTGCAAATCCGCCAACGGCGCCGCTTGGCCGTCGATGGTTAGACCAGTATGTGCGGTGAGCCCATAGTCTCGCCCATTTACAATGATACTGCCAAACGCCTGAATGGTGCCGTAACCGATTATGCGTTGCCCAGTATTGGTAAGCCCCGTACCGCCAATGCCACCAGTTTCCTGCGGCGATATACCGGTACCACCAATCCCACCCGTCTCCTGCGCTATGCCTGTACCACCAATGCCGCCAGTCTCTTGCGATTGCGCGAACGCGCCGCTGGCACCCACTACAAAGCATAAGGCCCCTACTACCCGATAAATTAGAATATTAGGGCGCATCATCCTCGCCGGTTTCATAGTAATAAACACCAAACCGCATCCGGCGGCGCGGTTCAGATTGGTCACCTGAGGGGGTCTCGGTACCCGCAATTTGCCCTTCCAGCAAACGCTGGTTGGCTTGACGTAGGAGTTGGTCTGCCATTGAACTGAGCTCCGGGCGAACATTTTCTAATTGCTGTGCAGACATACTATTGTGAAACAAAGCCCGCTCGATAAAACGCGGTTGTTCACCTTTCATATTGTGAAAGGCAGCGTTCATGTGATCGCCAACGTTTGCACCCAGAAAATACAACATTTCCGCAGGGTCTGCGCCAAAATAGGCTGATTGCAACAGACGAATGTATTTTTCATCCACCAACTCAGCAGTTTTAGCCCGCAGCATTTCATCGACCACAGTGCGCCCACGAATATCGATGCGAGCCACCTGCAACAACGTGTCAATGCAAGGCACAGCATCTTTCACGCCATCAGATTGGCGCAAGGCAAGCAGGAGAGGTTCACCATTCTTATCGCAAAAACGCGGATCTGAAACCCAGGCTGCCACCACGCGCGCCGCCAAAGTGGCACCCGTTTTGGCCAACCTGTCAGTGGCAGTTTCAGCTTCGAGAGCCAATGCCCGCAGGCGTTTTACCTCGCCCCGGTGAATACCGGTGACCAAACTGATCAAGCTATCTGTC
>NCFD01000148.1 GCA_002281005.1 Acidocella sp. 35-58-6
CGTTTACGCCCCCACAGCGCGAAGTATCCGCTATGATTGACCCCTTTGGCCGCGCCGTAACTTACCTGCGGGTTTCCGTGACTGACCGTTGCGATTTTCGCTGTGTGTATTGCATGGCCGAGGACATGGTGTTTCTGCCGAAAAAAGACCTGCTCTCGCTCGAGGAGCTTGATCGTTTGTGCGGCGCTTTCATCCGCCATGGGGTGACCAAATTGCGCCTAACCGGCGGCGAGCCTTTGGTGCGGCGCGACGTGATGTGGCTGATCCGCAAATTGGGCGAGCGCATCGGCAACGGGCTGGAGGAACTCACCATCACCACTAATGGCAGCCAGTTGGCGAAATATGCCGATGATCTGGTGGCCGCCGGGGTGAAGCGTATCAATGTCAGCATTGATACGCTGGTTCCACAAAAATTCGCCGAGATCACCCGTTGGGGCAAATTACCGGCAGTGTTAGACGGCGTGATGGCCGCCAAAGAGGCTGGCCTGAAACTTAAGATCAACGCGGTCGCGCTGAAGGGCGTGAATGAGGATGAATATGACAGCATGATCGAATGGTGCGGCGTGCACGGGTTTGATTTATGCCTGATTGAGACCATGCCGTTGGGCGAAATTGATGCCGACCGCACCGAGCAATATCTGCCACTTTCCCTGGTACGCTCCCGCCTGCAACGGCGCTGGACGTTGAGCGATTCCGATTACGTGACGGGCGGCCCGGCGCGCTACATGAATATCGCGGAAACCGGCCAGCGAATTGGCTTCATTACGCCGCTCACTCATAACTTTTGTGAAGGGTGCAACCGCGTGCGCCTAACCTGCACGGGTACTTTGTATATGTGCCTCGGCCAGGATGACGCGGCGGATTTACGCACCCCGTTGCGTGCTACAGAATCCGATGAAGCCCTTGATGCTGCGATTTTTGAAGCGATTGCGCGTAAACCTAAGGGTCACGACTTCGTGATCGACCGTGCCAAAGCGCGACCTGCGGTAGCACGGCATATGTCGGTTACGGGCGGTTAAGAGCCTCGCAGCCGCTTAAAAATATATCTACGGCGTTGCGAACCCGGTTTTCCAGCACCGCTTTGGTGGGCGCCGAGCGGAACCCGATTAAGACACCAAGCAAAAACTCGCCAATTGCCATGCCAAATAACATGCCGGACATCTCGCGCACGTTGCAAATGGTACAGCCATAGCGGGCAGCAATGTCCGTCAGGCAAATTTCCAGTTTCGAGCGGGCTTTTTGGACGCGCTTCAGATGAAATACCCGGCCCAGATCAGGGCTGTGCGTGTATTCCGCCATAATCAGCCGCACGATGGCGATTTGTTCCTTTGAGAGTAAAAACCGCGCCAGACACAGCAAATTGGCGTTCAGAATATCGCGCACTGTCCAGTCCGGTTGTTCATCCGGGAAGTTCAGTAACGATTGATGGTGAGCGAGCAACGCTGCAAATAATTCAGCTTTGGATTCAACAAGTTGATAAACAGTTTTTTTCGACATGCCGGCGGCTTTAGCCACGTCGCTCATGGTCGCGGTGTGGTAGCCTTTGAGTAAAAATATATCCTCGGCGGCATCAAACAGCTTCAGCATACGGGCCGAACTTAATGGTTCTCCCCGCAGCGACGGCTTCGCGGCGGCCTTGCGTGGCACCACGGAAGCAGGTTTGACGTTTTCATCCCTGACCATAACCCTTTATAGGATGCGCTTGGAAACTTACAAGTTTCCTTTTTTAAAATATTTGGATTTTTGTTCCTTGACGAAGGCAAAATTCCCTCGTAGCTAGCGCGTATGAAACCAACGGGTTTCCTCTTTTCGTCGGCTTTAATAAGCGCTGTTCTGGCTCTGAACGCTTGTGCGGTAGGGCCTGACTATCGCGCGCCTGCCGCTCCGGCAGTCACCTCCATTACCCCAGCCCCCCTGCCGCCCGCTACACTGCAAGCTGGTGGCACGGCGCAACATTTTGTCTCGGGCGGGGATATTTCAGGTGAATGGTGGAGCCTGTTCCATTCCGAGGAATTGAACGCGCTGATTAACGCGGCGCTTGCCAATAACCCTACGTTACAAGCCTCACAGCAAACGCTGGTCGAAGCACAGGAGAATGTGCGGGCTGCTTACGGTCAATTGATCCCGGCGGTCTCGGGCAGCTTTCAGGATGAACGGCAGCAGCCCTCATCGGCCTCATCAGCCGCGTTTGGCGGTAGTGCCACGAAATCAATCGCGCCCTATACGCTTTATAATGCCTCGTTGAGTGTTTCCTACGGCCTTGATATCTGGGGGGGCGCCCGCCGCGATGTTGAAAGTTTGCAAGCCCAGGCTGATTATCAACGTTATCAACTAGAGGCCGCTTACCTTTCATTGACCGCAAACATTGTCACGGCAGCGGTCAACGAGGCGTCTCTCCATGCGCAAATTGACGCGACTAACGCCATTATTGCTACCGAACAAAAGCA
Source organism: Acidocella sp. 35-58-6 (assembly GCA_002281005.1). Taxonomy (GTDB): domain Bacteria; phylum Pseudomonadota; class Alphaproteobacteria; order Acetobacterales; family Acetobacteraceae; genus Acidocella. The sequence continues at coordinate 2,448 of NCFD01000148.1, forward strand.
GCTTGATATTCTCAACCGGCAATTCGCCTTGGGTGGCGTGCCGAAAGCCAATATCATCAGTGAGCAGGCGACCTTGGCGAGTACCCAGGCAACCTTGCCGCCGTTGCAGTCTCAATTAGCGCAAATTCGCAACCAATTGGCGGATTACGTCGGGCAGTTTCCGTCAAATTATCATGAAGCCGACTTTACCCTGGCAAGTTTGCACCTGCCTGATGACGTTCCTGCCAGCCTGCCATCGGCCCTGGTTAATCAACGTCCTGATATTCAAGCGGCAGCCCAGCAGTTGCATGAGGCGTCTGCCAATGTCGGTGTCGCAACGGCACAAATGCTGCCACAAATTACACTCTCAGCCAGCATCGGGCACGATGCCCTGACCACGGCCAGCTTGTTTACGCCGCAAACCCTCATATGGAGCTTGGTTGCCGGCGTCACGCAGCCGATTTTTCAAGGCGGCGAGTTAGCAGCAAAACGTAAGGCCGCGATTGCAGCCTTACATGTGGCGGGTTCCCAATATCAGGCAACTGTTCTGGCAGCTTTCCAGAATGTTGCGGATGCGTTGCAGGCGTTGCAGTTTGATGCCCAAACGCTGCAGGCGGCGCAATTGGCTGAGGCTTCTTCAGCCCAAAGTCTGGCGGTGACCCAAAGCCAGTTCAAAAACGGCAGTCAGCCTTTCACAGCGGTACTTACAGCACAGGCCACCTATCAAAACGCCTTGATCGCCCGGGTGAAGGCGCAGTCAACGCGTCTCGCTGACACTGCAGCATTGTTTCAGGCATTGGGCGGCGGCTGGTGGCATCGTGACGATGTGAGTGAAGCGGTTAAAACTTGTTGCGGGATCATTCCATGATGAATTTCATAAAGGCGTTGCCATGATCAAGCGTCTCATAATCATGCTGCTGGCGGTGGTGGTGGTTTTTGGCCTCATCTTCGGGTATGGTGCATTTCGCGGCATCATGATTGGCAAGTTTCTCGCCACACTTTCAAACCCACCGCAGACGGTTTCCACAATTACCGCCACCGAATCTCCCTGGCAGCCTTCTATCAACTCAGTAGGCAGCGTGGTTGCCATCAATGGCGCTAACATCTCATCGGAAGTTGCGGGTATCGTCGATACCATCAATTTTAAATCGGGTGACAATGTTGCCGCCGGCGCGTTACTTGCGACCTTGCGGCTGAACAACGACACTGCCGTTCTCACGCAGTTGCAGGCCACTGCGAAGCTTGATGCGATAACCTACCAGCGTGATTTGAAGCAGTTGCAGGCAGATGCAGTCAGCCAGGCGCAGGTGGACACCGATAAAGCCACTCTCGATGCCGCCGAGGCGCAGGTTCACGCGCAACAAGCCTTGATCGATGAGAAGCAAATCAAGGCACCGTTTGCTGGCACACTGGGCATCAGGCAGGTGAATATTGGCCAATATCTGAGTGCAGGCACACAAATTGTGACACTGCAGCAGCTAAATCCACTGTTCGTGGATTTTTATGTGCCCCAGCAGGCACTGGCGCAAATCAGTGTTGGGCAGGCGCTTACGGTGAAGGTAGATGCCTTCGCTGACCAGATTTTTCCCGGCAAAATTTCGTCCATTAACTCTGCGGTCGATACCACGACCCGCACCGTGCAGGTGCGCGCGACCATTGATAACGATAAGTTGTTGCTTCGGCCTGGCATGTTTGCAACTGTGAATGTTGGTATCGGGGCACCAGATAATCTGATTACCCTGCCGCAGACCGTCATTACTTATAATCCGTACGGCGATACCGTTTATACGGTCAGTCATGGCAAGGATGCCAATGGTAAGGACGAATTGCTGGCACATCAGGTGTTTGTACAGGTAGGCGACACGCGTGGCGACCAGATTGCCATCACCAAGGGCATCAAGGCTGGCGATGTTGTGGTTACGGCTGGGCAGTTGAAGCTTCATAACGGGGCCATCGTGAACATCAATAATGATATTGCGGTGAGCAACAGTCCTAATCCGAACCCGCCAAACGAATAGAGCCAGGCCCGATGAAATTTTTCACCGACCTCTTTATCAGGCGTCCCGTGCTTGCCGTTGTGGTGAGCACGTTGATCCTGGTGCTTGGCCTGCGGGCGGTTGGCTCATTGCCGGTGCTGGAGTACCCGCAAACTGAAAACGCCACTATCACCATCACCACC
>NCFD01000149.1 GCA_002281005.1 Acidocella sp. 35-58-6
ACGGGCGCGATCCCGCGCAGTGCCGTGATTGCCGCTGCCCGAGAGCGTGCTGATACTCTGGAGCCTTGGCTCCATGCGTTCACCTACCGGCCCGCAACCTATTCGCCATCAAACGGAATTTTGGCAGGCATTCCCATAGCGCTAAAGGACATTATCGGCACAGCCGGTATGCCAACCTGCAACGGCTCACCGTTTTACGCTGGCAATGTTCCGGCAACCGATGCCTGGATAGCCACAAAAATTAAAAGTTACGGTGGCACAATGTTTGGCAAAACCGTTACCACCGAATTTGCCTGGCGCCATCCCGGCCCTACTGTAAATGCGTGGAGCCGGTTGCACACACCGGGTGGGTCGTCCAGTGGCTCGGCAGCTTGCGTTGCTGCTGGCATTGTGCCCTTAGCGTTTGGGTCACAGACGCTGGGTTCGATCATTCGTCCTGCCGCTTTCAATGGCGTCGTGGGGTTCAAGCCGAGTTTCGATTCGATGCCTCTCGACGGCGTGCATCCGCTGGCGGGTTCACTCGACCATTTGGGATATTTCACCCGCAACGTGGCCGATGCCGCAGCCGCCTTTGCGTTGTTCATCGATCAAACCCCTGAAGCGGTTGAAACTGAAACAAGCTGGCAAGATTACTTTCCGCTCATTGAAGCACCACATCTCGCGGTGGTCCGCACTGAAGCGTGGCGCCGCGCCGATGCTGAGCAACAGGCTAATTTTGAATCTTCACTGACAGCACTTCGTAAGGCTGGCGCCAAGCTGGACGAGTTGGAGCTTCCTGCCACCAGCGATGCCATATTCGAAGCCACTCTGGTTATTTTGCAATATGAAGCGGCTCGGATCCATCAACAGATGGCCTCGGAGCATCCTGATCAAGCCAGTGATGTTCTAAAAAAATTGGTGGCTGATGGGTTGGCTATTACGCAATCTGACTATCATGCAGCGTTGGCGTTTCAAAAACACCTAAGCGGGCAATATGCTAAATTGGTTGCTCCTTATCAGGCGGTGCTTACGCTTCCCGCCTTTGGCGAAGCGCCGGCGGGCCTGGCGTTCACGGGCGATGCCACATTCTGCGCAGCATGGAGCTTGATGGGGGTTCCGGCAATCTCCATTCCGTCAGGCTGGTCTGCAAACATGCTGCCGCTGGGTCTGCAAATTGCCGGTGCCTCCGGCGCGGACAAGCAACTATTGCAGGTGGCCGCGTGGGCCGAGGCTTGCCTCAACTGGGTACCTGGCGAGGTCAAATAAAAAAGCCCGGTTGCCCGAGCTTCTTTAAATATCAATCTTCTAATTTCAATTCAGCCGCATCCGGCTTAACAACGCGCGGGCGGCCTCGTGGCCGGGCTACCTTCGCCGGTGCGGCTTCAGGCACCGTCTCAGCCACAAAAGTTACTGGTGGCGGAGCGTCGGGAATAATCGGAATGGCGCGGGCCTCAATGGGTGCGGCCTGGGCAATCACCGGCTGTTCACCAAACCCTGCTGGTTCGGCCATGGCGCCAACGGTTGCGGCAAGCTCGGCTTCAAGGGCGGAACTGATATCGATGCGTGGGTCAGCCACCGGCGCCTCCGGCCGGTAACGCTCAGTGCGCTCGGGGCGTTCGTTACGCTCATTGCGGTCATTACGCTCATGGCGCGGTTGATAATCGGGCTTGTTGCGTTGCTCGTAGGGGCGCTGCTCAAACCGGCGCGGCTCCTGGCGATTTTCCTGCACACGCTGCTCCTGCGGGCGTTGCTCATAACGTCCTTCGCTTTGCGGCTCCGTGCTGACATCGCCCGCATTCGGCTCAGGCCGGCGGTTGTAGTCGCCGTTATTCTGGTTACCGTTACGCTCCTGGCCGCCTTGTTGTGGGTTGAGCTGAGCATTTTGTGGCTGCCCGTTTGGCTGACCCTGAGCCTGGTTGATGGCACTGATAATCCGGAAATAATGTTCGGCATGCTGGTAGTAAGCCTCACCTAACACCCGGTCACCGTTGCTCGAAGCATCGCGCGCCAGTTGTTGGTATTTCTCAAAAAGCTGCTGGGCGGTGCCACGAACCCGCATTTCCGGGCCAGAGCTATCGAAAACATGGTTCCGGTTGAGCGGGATACCGTTCTGCTGGTTGCGAAACCCGCTACCACCCCCGCCGCCGCCGCCGCTGTTAGGGCGATGGTTGCGGCCACGCATGCGCTTCATATTCATATGCTCTAATATATCCTCGTCAGATTGCTTGCACGGCCAGGGGATTTGCTCCCGTTGAACCTGGTCTGGCCCCGGAAAACACCAGGACTCGAGGGCCGTTCACGCCGCGCCCGTGTTCCTTAGCCTTATATAGGCATTCTGCCAAATGTTATTTAGCCTGGATGACCAGAGCGCGGGGGTGGCCTGCAAGGTCAGCACGGGCGGTGGCCGTAAAGTCAGCGTTTTCAACGAGTTCGGTTACTTCGTTCAGTTGGCCGATACCAAGCTCCAAAATAGCAGCTCCGTTTGCTGCCAGCTGCACAGGCAGGGTGGCGATAATCGCCCGATAAGCTACCAGCCCGTCCGCCCCACCATCCAAGGCGGTGATGGGCTCGTAGTTTTTCACTTCTGGCATCAATCCGGTTAGGTCGGAGGCAGGAATGTAGGGTGGATTGCTGAGAATCAGATCAAACTTCCCGCTCAGAGCATCGGCCCAACTTCCCGCCAGAAAGGCAGTTCGTTGAGCAAACCCCAATTGTGCGGCGTTGCGTTTTGCCAGAGTGGTTGCGGCCACCGACAAATCCACGCCGGTTCCAAAGGCTTCAGGAAATTCGTGCAGCGCCGCCAGCAGCAGGCACCCTGTGCCGGTGCCGAGATCGAGGATATGGCGTATTTTGCGCTTGTCCGGGAACATGGCCACCGCGGCTTCGATCAATGTTTCGGAATCGGGGCGCGGGATCAGCGTGGCGGGGGAGGTGGCAAATGTCAGTCCCCAGAATTCACGTTGCCCCACAATATAGGCGAGCGGCTCGCGGGCCTCACGTCGCGTTAGCCAAGGTATGAAACTGGCCTCTTCAATATCATCAGAAGCCAGCAGCCCGGCGGCGTCAGTTTGTAAGGCGGCCGCCAGGAGAATTCTGGCCTCCCGCCGGGGGGCCTCAATTCCCGCCGCCGCCAGCCGTGCTGCCACCAGCGTCACGGCTTCGGCGGTTTTCATGTATCAGCGGCCAACCGCGCGGCCTGGTCCTCGGCGATCAGCGCGTCGATGATGTCATCCATTTCACCCAGCATCACCCTGTCAATTTTATGCAGTGTGAGGTTAATCCGATGGTCAGTGACGCGGCCTTGCGGAAAATTATAGGTGCGGATGCGCTCGGAACGATCCCCGGTGCCCACTTGCGATTTACGGTCCGCCGCGCGGGTGGCGTGCAGGCTGGAGCGTTGCTGCTCATACATGCGGGCACGCAGAATTTTCATCGCCTTGGCACGGTTTTTATGCTGGCTGCGCTCCTCCTGCATCGCCACCACGATGCCGGTGGGAATATGGGTGATGCGCACAGCCGATTCGGTTTTGTTCACATGCTGCCCACCAGCGCCCGAGGCGCGGTAAACATCAATGCGCAAGTCGCCCTCATTAACCTCCACATCAACTTCCTCGGCTTGCGGCAACACCGCGACGGTGACAGTGGAGGTGTGGATGCGCCCCTGCGTTTCAGTAGCGGGCACCCGCTGGACCCGGTGCACGCCCGATTCAAATTTCAGCTTAGCGAAAACCGACTTCCCGGTGATTTCAGCGATGCCTTCCTTCAGGCCACCTAGCTCACTCTCGCCGTATTCCATCACCTCGAATTTCCAGCCATGCAAGCCGGAATATTTTTGGTAGGCCTGGAATAATTCCGCCGCGAACAGCCCGGCCTCATCACCACCTGCCGCGGGACGGATTTCCAGAATGGCGGAGCGGTCATCGGCTTCATCCTTCGGCAGCAAGGCCAGCCGCAAAGCCATTTCCAGGTCGGGGAGCTGCTGCTTGAGATTTTCCAGCTCAGCTTCGGCCAGCGACTTCATGTCCGGCTCACACAGCATTTGCTCAGCCTCCGCCATCGCTTTTTCAACCTCGCGGATTTCCGAGATGCGCGCTTCAATGGGTTCGATTTCTGAGAGTTCCTTCGAGGCCTTTACAAACGCCTCGCCATTCAAACTGCCTGACAGCATGAAGCGCAATTCCTCCGCCCGGCTGAGGATGCGGTCGAGTTTATGGTCAAAGTTCATCGAAATGGTCTCATGGTCCTTTATGCGGCGGGCGCTGTTGTTGGGGAAGGGGCACGGCTTATGATACCTAGATAACGGCTTAGCCGCACCGCTGGTTTTTCGATCGTAACATAAAGCCAATACGCGCCGATCAAACTCATCAGCGTCGACACGGCGGTTAGTAACAAGGCAGCGGGAAGGACCCCGTAATAGGCGATCATCCCGCTGTGAATGATCGCCTGCGTGGTGCCCATGACACAAAGCCAGTTGATAAGATAAAAACTATAGGAAATACGACCCAAAAATTGCACGCCGCGACTATTCATAAAGCCGCGTATGACCGGAATTGTGCCGTGGCTGAGTAAAGTAATGAGGATGATTCCAAATAGAGTTA
>NCFD01000150.1 GCA_002281005.1 Acidocella sp. 35-58-6
CAAAATTCAAAATCCGCGAATAAACTTCCGAGCCGATCACAAGAACGTTACTAACCTGCCCGGACCGGATCATCGCATCCGCCACCGACAGCCCAAAAATGAACCCGGAACACGCCGCCGCCAGGTCGAACCCAAAGGCCTTATGCGCGCCGATGGCGGCCTGCACATGCACGGCGGTCGCCGGAAATGCCTGGTCCGGTGTCGAAGTGGCCAGAATAATCGCATCAACAGCCATGGCATCGACACCCGCCTTCGCCAGCGCCTCGCGGGCCGCGGCAGCGCCCATAAAGGCGGCGGTCTCATGCGGTGTCGAAAAATGCCGCTGCTTAATACCGGTGCGCTCGGTAATCCAGGCATCCGAGGTATCAACCTTGGCAGCCATCTCAGCATTGCTGACAATCCTGGCCGGCAGATAATGGCCAACCCCCGCTAATAGGGCACGCCGAATCACGGTCTCAGACATTCGATACTGAGCCCACCTCTGGCGCCAAAATTGCCTGATCCAAGGCCGCCAGCCCCTCAATGATCATCTGATTAAAATCATGGGTAATCATATCCAGCGCCACATCAACCGCGTGGGCAAAGCCCTCGGCATCAGTGCCGCCATGAGATTTCACCACCACGCCGTTCAAGCCCAGCAACACCGCGCCATTATAGCGCCTTGGGTCCAGCCATTCCTTCAAACGCTGCAAGCCGCCACGCGCCAGCACATAGCCAACGCGCGCCAATGGCCCGGAGGTAAATACCTTCTTCAGCAGTTCGCCCACCAGCTTCAACGCACCCTCGCCGGTTTTCAGCGCCACATTGCCGGTAAACCCGTCGGTCACCACCACATCCACTGTCCCGGCGGCGATGTCGTGGCCTTCTACGAATCCGTAAAATTGCTTGCCGATTGGGCTATCCCGCAAGGTGGCTGCGGCCGAGCGCAGGGTTTCATCACCCTTGCCTTCTTCAGAGCCAATATTCAGCAGGCCAAAACTTGGGGCCGGCAAGCCCAGCACAACCTTGGCAAAAATCTCGCCCATCAGGGCAAATTCCACCAGATTGCGGGCGTCATAGACCACATTAAGCCCCAGATCGAGCATCACCACATCGCCCTTGGCAGATGGCCCGATCGCTGCCATCGCTGGCCGGTCAATGCCTTTCAGGGTCTTTAAAACGATTTTTGAAAGCGCCAGCAGCGCACCAGTATTTCCTGCTGAAATCACCCCAGCAGCCTCACCGGCCAGCACCGCATCAATGGCGCGGCGCATCGAGCTATCGCGCAGCCGCAAAGCGATGGTGGGCTTCATATCGCCAGTAATGGTTTCAGTGGCATGATACAGCACCGACTGCGCCTTCAAGCGCTTGGTCTTGGCCACCAGCGGACCGATAACGGTTTCATCGCCATAAATCAGAAATTTCGCAAGCGGTTGCCGCACCGCCGCAATCTCAAGCCCGGCAATCACCATCGCCGGTGCTTCGTCTCCCCCCATGGCATCAACCGCCAACACATTGCTCCGGCTCATTTCACACCGTTCGGTCTAAAAATACGCGGGGGGAGGCTGTCAAAAATCAGATACGAACGACGCCCTTGGCGGTTTTGCCAGAGGCCACCACTTCGCGATTATCATAGTGACCGCAATGAGCGCACACATGATGCGGGCGCTTCAACTCGCCGCAATTACCGCATTCAGCGTGGGATTCGGCCCGCAGAGCCAAATGGCTGCGGCGCATACCAGCGCGTGACGGGGAAGTCTTTCTCTTAGGAACGGCCATAGTAAGTTACGCCTTGAAAAAACAGTAAGGGATGTATGAGAGGCGCGGCGTAGCAGACCCATCAGCGCATCGCAAGTATCCCATCATGCAAGCCACATTCCCACCCTCGCTCTGGCTCGGTATAGCGGTATCATGAACGTCGCCTCCTCACTCATCTCCTTCACCCTGGCCGCAACCCTACTCACCATCACTCCTGGCCTGGACACCGCGATGATCCTGCGCACCAGCATGACCCAAAGCGCCAAAACCGCCACAAAAGCCGGTTTGGGTATTATTGCTGGTTGTCTGGTCTGGGGGGCAGCCGTCGCGGTCGGACTCGGCCTGCTGATCACCGCCTCGCCCTTGGCTTTCGGAGCATTGAAATGGGCGGGGGCCATTTATCTGGTCTGGTTTGGCGTGCAACTATTCCGCCAGCCCCGGCTTTACCTTGGTCACACAACCGCCGTCGCGGCCGGGCCGCAGCGTAACTGGATCATAAAGGGCCTCCTGCAAAACCTATTGAACCCTAAAATCGGGGTCTTTTATGTCTCGTTCCTGCCGCAATTTGTGCCGCCCACCATGCCTGCGGTCAGCTACACCTTCTTTTTAGCGGTGGTTCACGCCAGCCTGACAATCATCTGGTTCGCCATCTTGATCACAGCCACCCGGCCCATCGCCCGGCTGTTACAGCGCCCCGGCTTTATAAAGACCATCGACCGTCTGACCGGCTGCGTCTTCATCGCCTTCGGGGCTCGTCTCGCTTTGGCACAGCGTTAAAAACAATAATTAAACGGCGTTGGTAAGCCACCATGCTAATCGTACTTATTACTTCCCTTGGTCCCAGGGACAAAAAGTAGAACCACAAGGGGAATCAAAAGGAGTAGTTTATCGACAATGGCCACAATGGGAAGCGATACCATCACTAAAATTGGCCAGCCCACGTAGAGACCCATAATCCAGATCATATGATACCCGGGCAAATTCATGTCGTGGAGCCGTTTCACGGCGACCGAGGCGCCGGCCCATAGCGCCAGAACAGTACTCAAAAGAAATAAAATCAACGCCAATATGATCACAATCTCACTGCCGTGGGCATGGCCAAAAGAATGTAAATAGTCCCCCACATACTCCAGAAACGTTAAAATCGCCGTGAACAAAACCGACCAGCCGAAATAAGCCAGCCGTCCCATCCGCCCGGAAAAATCAAAAAATCGGTCAATCACAGCCTGCCCCTCTATTTATTTCCAGGCTGAAATGGCGGCTGATTGCAGAAACGCAATGAGGCGATTTTGAACGACCATGAACCGGCGACGCTGCGACTTAAACCTCCGGCTTTTTGAACGCCAGCAGAGCGGCCATCAGCCCGCTTGTCTCCTCCTCGCCGAAGCCTTCCGGCAGCTTAGCCCCCGGCTTGCGCGGGTAGGGGTCCAGCGCCAACGCGAGTTGCTCGGCTAATACCGCGCCTAAATCAATCGCCTCACCGGCATAGGGTATCTCATCAGGGCCCTCGAGCGTCTCGGCATCCAGCACCAGAGGCTCGCCTTCACGCACCTTGGCCGAGGGCACAAACCGCAATTTGGTCATTTCGGAAATTTTCGTATCGAACGGCTCCAGCGTCACCACACAAACCTGCGTCACTCGCGCCGATAATTTAAGGTCTGCCAGAAGCACCCCACCACGCTCGTGGCTCACCAAAAACTCACCCTCCAGGGCGGCGATTCCCGGCAGCCCGAATAATGCCGCCAACGCCGCACATTCCGCGGGTGTTGCGGCAATCGCCCGGCTGACTGGCGCTGTCGCGACCCCTCCCAGCTTCATCCGGCGGCTAAAAATCTCGCTCATCTCGTCACTCATCAATATTTTCCCGCTTTATTGGCATCACCCGCATGAACGCGTAGAACAACCAGAGCAGCCATGGTAGGAGACGCCACGGCCAGAAACCAGACCTGAAGGACTTGAGCTTGCGCCCTACCCCGCTGCCCACATTCAAACGCCTGCTCCGCATCACCGCCATTGGTGCCGCCCTGTCCCTGCCGGGCTGTGCCCTGTTCACAGATGCGCCGCATTATCGCGGCATTGCCGTCTCCGAGCACGACTTAAAGGAGCTCACCATCGGCACCTCAAGCCAGGCCGATGCCCAGGCGCTGCTGGGCCCGCCGACCTTCCATGAGCAATTTAATGATAATAACTGGGTCTATGTCAGCCAGATCACCAAAATGCGCATTGGCCAGACCGAGGGCGTCAACCAGCAGGAGGTCGTGACCCTGCATTTCAATAACGCTGGTATTCTGCAAAAAATCACGAAGGACAACCTCAAAAACCGCGTCAATGTGGCCATGGATTCCAGCCAAACCCCGGTGCCGGGCGGCAATGCCAGCATCCTGCAGCAAATTGTCGGCGGTGTCGGCAGCTACAACCCTGGTCTTGGCGGTGCCGGCGCTTCCGCAAGCGGCTCGGGAATCGGAGCTGATGCGCTTGGCGGGCCGGGTTCCAGCGGTGGCAGCGGCAGCGGGCTATAATTTGGTGAGGCGCCGGGTTCTGCTGGGTGGATTATCCCTCGCGGCACTTAGCGTAAATTTTGCCCGGGCGCAGTCAGCGCTCGGTGTTCCCAGTACGCCGCCACGCGCCACCTTGCCCAATCCGCAAGCCGCCAAAGCCGACGACACGGTCGGCCCCGGCCTTGCCCGCCTCACCATCATCCGCTGGGGCGACGCCCTGCTGCCCGACTCCCCGGACTTCAACCCGCATCCTCTCACGCCCGAGCAAGCCGGCACGCAATTTCCCTATGATGCAACATTGCTTGGCGTGCTGGCCCCGCCGCCGCCCCGCCGCCGCGGGCAAATTGCAAGGCGGCACCATTGTTAATCTGCAATATTTGTCTGGCCGCTGGGTCACCGTGGTCGGCGGCTACCAAAACCGCCGCCTCACTGATGGAACACTGTGCCAGATCTCCGGCCCCGCCGCCGCCGCCATCGGCAACACTGTGCAGGGCGTGTTGGCACCGCAGGGTGGTTGCATCACCCCTTGGGGCACGGCTTTGTTCGGCGAGGGTGACCCCACCCCCTGGCTGACCCGCCTCGCCAACACTGATTACGGTTATAACGACCCCACCCAGGCCCCCAAATTTGGCTGGATCACCGAGGTCAACCCGCTCGACCCAAGCTTCATCCCCATCAAACGCACAGCACTGGGCCGCTTCCCCAAAGCCGCGGTTGCCGCTGCCACCACCCCTGATGGTCGGCCTGTCGTTTTCATGAGCCACGACAATGCCGCCGGATTTTTATTCCGCTTCATCGCCGCCACCAGCGCCACCGACGGCACCGCACTGGATTCCGGCACCCTCGCCGTGGCCCAGGTCAGCGGTAACACCATCACCTGGGTTAACCTGCCCAGCGGCACGCCCGCACTCGTAGGCACACTGGCCGCCGCCAGCACCGCCAATGGCTCGGTTTTCGATGCCCCCGGCGGTATCGCCATCAGCCCCCACGGCACTTTATATATGGCGTGTCGGGGCAACCCAGGCCGCGACTCCCTCAGCACCAATGCCTTGAACCCACGCGCCAACGACGATAACGGCTACATCCTGGCCCTGCACGCGCCTGGCGGCGACCTCACCGCGCCACATTTTACCGGTGAAATCGCCATCGCCGCCGGCAACCCCGCCACCGCCGCCGGAACCCGATATACCCCAGGCTCGAACGGCTGGTTCAAGCACCCCCGCACGGTCAACCTCGACACCCTGGGGCAGCTATGGGTCGGCACCGACAGCCATGGCGACACCTCCGAGACCGCCGATGGCTTATTCATCATGCAAACCGGCGGTCCCTCAAAGTACCTCATCACCACCGCCTACCTGGCACCGGTCGGCGCCGCCATCGGTGGGGCCGCGTTCGATGCTGCCACACGCACACATTTCTCAATGGTGCGTCACCCTGGTGCCACGCCCACCGCCAGCTTTGATACGCCCGCAACCCGCTGGCCCACGCTCTCACCCGCCATGCCGCCGCAGAGCACCGTGATCGCGCTGATTGGCTGAGATTGCGTGACCCAAACGCTCCCATTACCCGTTGTGATACATGAATACCCAGCCAGCGCAGCGCAGTTTGCTGTATGTATAGCCATTCGCCTGGCGGTATTCGTGCAGGAACAACAGGTGCCGCTTGAGGACGAGCGCGACGCCCTTGATGACACCGCCCGGCATTTTCTGGCCTCCGGCGATGGCCAACCCGTGGGCACCGCCCGTTTACTGATGCAACCGGATGGCACCGCCCGAATCGGCCGCGTCGCGGTTCTGGCGGCTTGCCGGGGGCGTGGCGTTGGGGCCGCCCTGATGCGCCACATTGAAGACCTAACCACCGCCCCCATCATCGTCCTCGACGCGCAAACCCGTGCGCTGCCATTCTATCAGGGTCTCGGCTACGAACCCTCAGGGGAGGTGTTTTTAGAGGCGGGCATTCCGCACCGCCACATGCGTAAGGTTCGGCGGTCCATTTAACGCAGTGCCATAAGGCGCGGGCTCAGGCGGTTTCAGCGACCCTAACCCCGGCTGATTCACCCGGAATTTACGCATAACCTGTTAAATTTAATGCAATTTCAAATTTACACACTTTATAAACGCAACCAAAGGTTATATTCACAACCCATGACGCCTCTTCATCGCAACG
>NCFD01000151.1 GCA_002281005.1 Acidocella sp. 35-58-6
CTAACTGCGCTTCCGGTGCTCACGTGCAGGAGCACGCTCCGCTCCGGTTCTCGCCAGCCACGCTAACTGACTCACCAGCCCAATTTTTTGCTTGGTTGGCCTAAAACCGCCGTGTTTCGCCGCATTCTAGGGTGGTGAAGGCATCGCCTGGCAGGCCGGCGGCGTCGCGGGCTATCGCCAAATCTTTCTCTGGGGCGTCGATGGCTTCGGCAGTGAGTTGGAAGGTGCCAAAATGCATGCCCACCGCCCGCTTGGCGCCTAAATCCGCGAAGGCCTTCACCGCGTCCTCGGGGTTCATATGCACCGGGCCCATGAACCAGCGCGGCTCATAGGCGCCGATCGGCAGCAGCGCGATGTCCGGGGCGCCCAAGCGTTCGCGGATTTCAGTGAAAAATTTGGTGTAACCGGTGTCGCCCGCAAAATAGAGCTTCTGGCCGCGATGCTCCAGCATAAACCCCGCCCACAGGGTTTTATTGCGGTCATTGAGGGTCCGCGCCGAAAAATGCCGCGCCGGTACAGCGGTAATGCGAGTTTCACCCAGCCCATGCGTCTGCCACCAATCAAGCTCCGCCGCACCGGATATCCGCTTGCCCGCCAAAAACTTCGCATTGCCCAGGCTGGTCACAATCCGCATGCCAGGAAATTTCCGGTGCAACGCCTGCAAGCTCACCACGTCGCAATGGTCGTAATGGTTATGTGAGAGCAGCAGTAAATCAATCTTGGGCAAATCAGCGATCGCCAGGCCAGGGTCACGCACTCGCTTTGGCCCAATAAACCCCACCGGCGAGCAACGCTTGGAAAATACCGGGTCGGTCAGCACATTTAAGCCCGGCAGCCTTAACAAAAATGACGCATGACCAATGAAGGTGACATCCACCTGCCCCACCGGCACCTCGCCCGCTGGCGGCGGGTAGGCAGCGTTCTCAATATATTTGGGCCACACCGCCCACACGTTAGGGTCGCGGTTCCACCGCGTCCGCAACATTGAAATGATACCCCGCCGTTTACCGCCTTGCAGGCGGATGGTGGCTTCAGGATTAAAAAACTGCGCGCCGTCATGGTGGTCAGAAATCGGATAAATCATCTCACCTGATATGGCAGCAGACGCAGCAATTTAAAGCTCATACGCTGGCGGCGGCACAAACCTGCACCACTGCGTCTCCAATAAATCCGCGATCGCAATGGTCTGATAATCGGCGTAGGGGGCACCGATAATTTGCATTCCAAATGGTAAACCTGACTGCGTATGCCCCAAGGGTGCCGAAGTGGCGGGCAAGCCGAAATTGCATGAATAGCCGGCCCAAAATAATTGCTGGCCGAAAATCATCGGCTTGCCGTTCACGGTAATGCTGCGCTCGCTCATGTTACCGGAATGGTCGTGCAGCACCGCGGCGGTGGATCCAACCGGGGAGATCAGCACGTCGTAATCGTTAAAAAATTCCGCCCAGAGCGCACGCATCCGGGCCCGCTCCTCATTGGCCCGCAACCAAATCCGGTGCTCCAACAGCACACCACGTGCGGTCATCGCAACCGGCGACACATCATCTGCCGCCGCATCGCCCAGAATATCCCGCATTTTATCGATAACCTTATCGGGCATCCGGGCACTCAAAGCGCTGTTCAACAGCAGCATATAATTTTCATACGCCGCCGCCGCGTCAAACGCGGGCCGGGCCGTGGTGCTCACCTTGGCCCCGGCTCTTTTCAAAAACTTGCCCAGCGCCAGCATGGATTGGGAAATGTCGTCCTCGACCGGGCAAATTTCATGGTCGGCCATGATCGCGACCCGCAAGCCTTTCAACGACGTGATGCGCGGCTTCGGCAACGCCAACTGCCAGCCGCTTTCAATTGCTTCCGGCCCCGCCATCACGCTGAGGCCCAGCGCCAGGTCCTTCGCTGAGCGGGCCATCGGGCCGATACAGGAAATATCAGGCGGGGCGAAATTATTGTTTAGCGAATGGCCGCGCATCGCGCACACACCGAACGTTGGTTTATGAGCGTAAATGCCGCAATAATGCGCCGGGTCGCGCAGGCTGCCGCCGATGTCGCTGCCGGCATCCAGGGCCGCGAACCCCGCCGCCATTGAAGCCGCCGAACCGCCCGAGGAACCGCCAGGTGAACGCCCGAGGTCAAACGGATTATTGGTGGTGCCGTAAACCGGGTTGCTGCTCTGCCAATCCGCCAGCATCACCGGCACGTTGGTTTTTCCGAGCACGACCGCGCCCGCCGCCTTGAACCGCGCCACCGCCACCGCGTCAGTTTTAGCGATATTACGGCGCGATGCCTCAACCCCCCAGGTGGTTGGCAGCCCCGCCACGTCGAAACTTTCCTTCACGGTCATCGGCACGCCATAGAGCGGCGGCAATTTGGAATGTTTTTTCCGGTTACGGTCCAGCAGTTTGGCCTGCGCCCGCGCACGGTCAAAATCGCGCACCACCACCGCATTCAACGCATCATCAAATGCCTCGATCCGGGCAATATAAAAATCGGTCACTTCCAATGCCGAGAGCTTACCGGCTTTGATCAGCGACGCGATGCGCCGGGCGGTGGCGAATGCCGTATCCATGGTTGTGTTCTCCTGCGGGGTTATTACCCCAAAGTGGCGTTAAACGAGCCACCGTCCAGCAGAATGTTCTGCCCGACGATATACCCGGCCTGGGTGCTGCATAAAAAAGCTGCCATCGCCCCGAATTCCTCCGGTTCGCCCACGCGTCCAGCCGGCACACTCGCACCGCGCCGCGCAATCTGTTCCTCAACCGGGATGCCCGCAGCCGCGGCACCCTTGGCTTCCGTCACTCGCAGCCGGTCTGTGTTAAAGGCGCCCGGCAGCATGTTATTGATAATTACGTTGTGCTTGGCCACCTGGCGCGACAGCCCGCCGATAAACCCAGTCAGGCCCGCCCGCGCCCCGTTGGAAAGCCCGATCGTGGGAATCGGTGACTTCACTGAGCCGGAGGTAATGTTGATAATCCGCCCGAACTTCTGCGCGATCATTGGGTCGATCACCGCTTTGATCATCGCAATCGGGCTTAGCATGTTGGCGTTCAGCGCGTCGTGCCACATCTGATCGGTAAAATCACGGAAATCACCGGGCGGTGGACCACCGGCGTTGTTGATCAGAATATCCGGCTCCGGCATCAAATCCAGCGCCACCTGGCGGCCTTCCGGTGTGGTGATATCACCCGGTGCTATGCGCACCAAAACCCCGGTGGCGTTACGAATTTCCGCCGCGGTGGCTTCCAGCGCTTCGGCGTTGCGCCCGGTGATCACCAGCGCCACACCTTCACGCGCCAGCGCAAAAGCGCAAGCACGCCCCAGCCCCTTGCTCGCCGCACAAACGATGGCCTTGCGGCCCGCCAGACCTAAATCCATGCGTAGTCCTCCGGTATTTTATACGCCAAAACTTGCCCCGGTGAGTCAGTCGGCGGGTTTTTCGAGAACCGGCGCACAGCGTACGATGAGTACGTGAGCACCGGAAGCGCAGAAAGGCGCGTCGAATGGCCTCCGGGGTGAGTTTTTATTTCAACAGTTCAGCTACCGCGTCGCGTTCTTCGGTCAGTTCCTGCAACGTGATCGCCAGCCGTGACTTGGCGAAATCATCCATCGGCAATCCCTTCACGCGGTGGTAGTCGCCGCCCGAGCAGGTTACCGGCACGCCGAACATCACGTCTTCCGGCACGCCGTAGTCACCATCCGAGGGCAGGCCCATCGAGACCCACTTACCGTTGGTGCCCAGCGCCCAATCGCGCACATGGTCGATGGCGGCATTCGCGGCGGACGCGGCGGAGGACAGGCCACGTGCCTCGATGATGGCCGCACCACGCTTGCCGACGGCGGCGAGATAATGCTCGCGGTACCAGGTTTCGTCGTTGATCGTCTCTGACAGCAATTTGCCGCCGGCGGTGGCAAAACGATAATCGGCGAACATGGTGGGTGAATGGTTGCCCCACACCGCTACTTTATCAATGTCAGCCACCGCCACACCGGCTTTTTCCGCCAGCATCGAGGTGGCGCGGTTATGGTCGAGCCGTAGCATCGCGGTGATGCAGCCTTTCGGCAGGTCCGGGGCGGACTTCATGGCGATGTAGGCGTTGGTATTGGCCGGGTTACCCACCACCAGCACCTTCACCGAGCGCTTGGCAACATCGTTCAGCGCCTTGCCCTGCACCTTGAAAATCTCGGCATTGGCGGCCAGCAGGTCGCGGCGCTCCATGCCGGGGCCGCGCGGGCGCGAACCCACCAGAATCCCGTAATCAATGTCCTTGAACGCCGCCTTCGGGTCATCGCTCGGCTCCACGCCGGCCAGCAGCGGGAAGGCGCAGTCGTTGAGCTCCATAATCACACCGCCTAGGGCCTTTTGCGCCACCGGCAGGTCCAGCAGGCTCAAAATCACCGGCTGGTCCTTGCCCAGCAAATCGCCATTCGAGATGCGGAACAGCAAGGCATAACCAATCTGACCGGCAGCCCCGGTAACAGCAACGCGTACAGGTGATTTCATTTAGGGGTACTCCATAAGTGTTTCCGCCCCTCGT
>NCFD01000152.1 GCA_002281005.1 Acidocella sp. 35-58-6
ACTATTCAATCACTTAAAAGATCATCACTGTGAGGGCCGGCGCTTTGCGCACCCCGGACGCGGATTTGGAGACCGGCATGAACGCCGCGGTGGCGGCAGGTTTGGCGGACCACTAGGTGGCCCTGGGCGGCTGGCACGGCTGCTGGAACATGGCGACCTGAAAATGCTGATTTTGCATCTGATTCAGGAAAAGCCACGGCATGGCTACGAGATGATCAAAGCCATCGAGGATTTGGCCGGCGGAGCCTACGCACCTAGCCCCGGCGTTGTGTACCCTACCCTTACCCTTCTCGAAGAGTTGGGCCAGGTAACCAGCACCACTGAAGGGGCACGCAAAAGCTTCTCAATCACCGAGGCCGGCAGCCAGGCTTTGGCCGAACAACAAGGCGAAGTGAACGCCATATTGGCCCGGATTGCCGCAGCTCAGCCGCACGAGCCAACCCCGGCGCTGATCCGCGCCACCGAAAACCTCAAAACCGCCTTGCGCCTGAAGCTGGGCGGCAAGGCGATGGCTGCGGAGACCGCCCGGCGGATCGCTGATTTGCTGGATGAAGTGGCCCGGAAGATCGAAGACCTTTGAGCGGGGTGAAATAGTCGGAAACCTGAAGTTACAGGGTTGGGCTTTGACAGAAGCCGCCTAGGAACGCTACCGCCACACTATGGAAAGAGTGGCGGTATTACTGGCGGCAGGGCTTGGCACACGGATGAAGTCGGGGCTACCAAAGGCGGCACATCAATTGGCCGGGGCACCGATGCTCAGCCATCTATTACGGGCGGCGGACGCAGCGTTCGACCGGATTGTGGTGGTGGTTGGTCCGGATATGCCCGAACTCACCGCTTTGGCGGCACCGCATGAGGTGGTTGTGCAGCAGGAGCGGTTGGGCACGGCGCATGCGGCCTTGCAGGCCCAAACGGCGTTCGGTGATGGTCAGGTGGCGATATTGTACGCCGACAACCCGTTGGTAACATGCGCGACCATGCAAACACTCGGGCAGCGGCTGGATGAGGGGGATGCCGGATTGGTATTGCTCGGCATGACCCCGCCTGAGCCTGGCAAATACGGACGGCTGATTTGCGAGGATGGCTATGTGGCCCGAATTGTGGAGTATGCGGATGCAACCGAAGCCGAACGCGCCGTTGGGTTTTGCAATGCCGGTGGGATGATGGCGAAAGCCCATGACCTCGCCGACTGGTTGTCGCAAGTTTCCAATAAAAATACCAAGGGCGAATTTTATCTCACCGACATCGTTGCCATCGCACGAGCACGAGGTACGAAAGTTGCGGCAGTCACAGCGCCATTTGCCGAATGTATGGGCGTGAACTCACGCGCGGAACTGGCGGTGGCCGAGGCAGCTTTGCAGGGGCGGCTGCGAGCGGCGGCGATGGATAATGGTGTGGCCATGCAGGCCCCTGAAACTGTGTTTTTATCATACGACACGATTTTGGCCGAAGATGTGAGTGTGGGACCCTACGTAGTGTTTGGCCCCGGCGTGACAGTGGCTTCTGGTGCGCAGATAAAGGCCTTTTCGCATTTGGAAGGCTGCGTGGTGCGCGAGGGCGCGATCATCGGGCCCTACGCGCGGCTGCGGCCTGGGGCCGACATAGGGCGCAGTGCCCATGTTGGAAATTTTGTGGAAATTAAAGCCGCCAGCTTGGGCGAAGGTGCCAAGGCCAACCACCTTACCTATATCGGCGATGCTGAAATTGGCGAGCGCAGCAATATTGGGGCTGGCTTCATCACCTGCAATTATGACGGCAAACACAAGCATAAAACCAAAATAGGTAAAAATGTATTTGTCGGGTCGGACGTGGCGATGGTGGCGCCGGTGCGTGTAGGTGACGGTGCACTGATTGCCGCGGGTTCGGTGATCACCGATGATGTGCCGCCTGATAGCATGGCAATTGCACGCTCCCGCCAGGTACAAAAAACCAAAAAAGGCTTGAAATAATGTGTGGCATTGTAGGCGTTATCGGCACCGCGCCGGCGAGTCCGTTATTGCTGGATGGGCTGCGCCGTTTGGAATATCGCGGCTATGATAGTGCAGGCATTGCAACACTGGTGAACGGCCATATCGAACGGCGGCGGGCCGAGGGTAAGCTTATGAATTTGGCAAATCTACTCAACACCAACCCGTTGGCTGGAGTTACCGGTATTGGCCACACGCGCTGGGCGACGCATGGCAAACCGACCGAAACCAATGCACACCCGCACGGCACCGCGCGGGTAGCCGTGGTGCATAATGGCATTATTGAAAACCATGCTGAATTACGGGCTGAACTTGAAACGCTTGGCCAGAGTTTCGTCACTGAAACCGACACTGAAACCGTGGCGCAGCTGGTGGATTACTTGCTGGCGCAGGGCATGGAGCCGATGGAAGCGGCAGCGGCGGCGTTTGGGCGGTTGGAAGGCGCATATGCGCTGGCGCTGGTATTTGCCGGACACCCTGAACTGATTATTGGTGCGCAAAAGGGTGCTCCTTTAGCGGTGGGGTTTGGTGATGAGGAAATGTATCTGGGTTCGGATGCGTTGGCATTGGCCCCCCTGACCCGCCGGATTGCGTATTTGCAAGATGGCGATTGGGTAATTTTAAACCGGCAGTCTGCAACATTTTTTGACCGTGAGAATCAGCCCGTCATGCGCGAGATACGGCTGACGAATTTAACAGGTGCTGCCATCGGTAAAGGCAACTTCCGACATTTTATGGAAAAGGAATTGCATGAGCATCCAGTGGTGATTGGCGACGTGTTGCACCGGATGATTGATGCCGGGACACGGATGCCGGTGCTGCCCAAAATGCCGTTTGACCTGGCCGCGATTTCGCGGATTACCATCAGCGCCTGCGGCTCGGCATTTTATGCGGGGCTAACCGCACGATTTTGGTTGGAAAGCCTGGCTAAAATACCCACCGATGCCGACGTGGCCAGCGAATTTCGATATCGTGAGCCGCCGATGGCGACTGGGGGGTTAGGCTTGTTGGTCAGCCAGTCTGGCGAGACGGCCGATACGCTGGCGGCATTACGCTACATGAAAGCGCAGGGGCAGAATATTCTCTCAGTATTGAATGTACCTGAAAGTAGCATGGCGCGCGCTTCAGATGCGATGCTTGATACCATCGCCGGGCCGGAGATTGGGGTTGCCAGCACCAAGGCATTTACCGCGCAGTTGGCAGTGCTGGCGGCTTTTACGCTGGCGCTGGCGCGGGCACGTAAAACTCTTCCGGATAGCGAGATTGCTCGGCTGACCGACGCCTTGTTGCAAATACCAGCTAAGGCGGCTGAGGTTTTAGCAAATGATGCACCGATCAAAGCGCTGGCACGGCGGATCGCTGAAGCGAGGGACGTGTTGTATCTTGGGCGCGGTGCGTGTTTTCCGATTGCGCTGGAAGGTGCGTTAAAGCTGAAAGAGATCAGCTATATTCACGCTGAAGGCTACGCAGCGGGCGAGATGAAGCATGGCCCGATTGCGTTGATTGATAAATCAGTGCCGGTGATTGCCATTGCGCCATCTGGGCCATTATTTGAAAAAACGGCCTCCAACCTGCAAGAAGCTGCAGCGCGGGGTGGCCAAATTATTGTATTCAGTGACGCTGAGGGGGCCGCCAAATTACGCAATATTGCGGCGGAAACCGTGATTATACCGGACACCGACCCGTTTGCCGCACCAATTCTGCACGCCATACCAGTGCAAATGCTGGCATATTATGTGGCCATTTTGAAAGGTACCGATGTTGACCAGCCGAGGAATTTGGCAAAATCTGTAACGGTGGAATGAGCCTTTAAGTTTTATAAGTCTTTAGATGAGCAACCAGGCCTCTGGTTGAACCATCCTGCGAGGGGTCGTCCGTGCCGGTTGTTACAACCGGCAGCAGGCGCGTGGCGAGCTCCTTGCCTAGTTCCACACCCCATTGGTCAAACGCGTTAATGCCCCAGATGGCGGCTTCAACAAACACCCGATGCTCGTACAGCGCAATAAGTTTGCCAAGTGTTGAGGGGGTTAGTTGACGGTATGCCAGCGTGATCGAGGGACGATCACCGGAAAATACGCGGTGCGGATTGCCCTGCGCCTGCCCTAATGACCGGCCCTGCATTAACGCCTGAGATTGCGCCAGACAATTCGCGACCAGCAAATTATGATGCTCAAGCATGTCAGGCTCATGACCTTGAGCCGCAATCAGAAACTCGCACGGTACGATGTTGGTACCCTGATGCAATAATTGATAGAAGGCGTGCTGGCCGTTGGTGCCAGGCTCGCCAAACACCAGTGGACCGGTTTCATGATGCACGGCGCTGCCATCTTTCTGAACGCTCTTGCCGTTAGATTCCATGTCGAGCTGTTGCAGGTAGGCTGGAAATCGCGCCAGACGTTGGTCGTACGGCAAAATAGCGCGGGCCGGATAGCCGCAAATATTGCGATGCCAGATACCAACGAGCGCTAACAGAACCGGCAGATTTTGATCGAACGGCGCGGTGCGGAAATGTGTGTCCATTTGATA
>NCFD01000153.1 GCA_002281005.1 Acidocella sp. 35-58-6
TAACGCCCGCATCATATCCAACTCCACCGCCGATTTATGCGCCGCCATGCCCTCAATGCGCATTTGCCCGATGCCATGCTCAGCACTGAAACTGCCCGCAAATGTCATCGCCAGATCTTCCACCGCGGCAGTGATTGCATTTTTTTGGGACGCAATATCGGCCAGGCTGCGCCCCGCTGGCGGGCGCACATTCACATGCAAATTACCATCACCCAGATGACCAAAAATATTCAGCCGCATCCCAGGAAATTGCTGCGCGATCAGGGTTTCAACGGCGGCGACCACGGCGGGAATATCAGCAATCGGCACGGAAATATCATGCTTCACTGACCCACCCGCTGCTAACTCGCCGTCAGAGAGAGTCTCGCGAATCCGCCACAAATCCGCGCGTTCGCGCTCGGACTGCGCCACCACCGCATCGCTGGCGGTGCCATCTTCCAATAAAGGCTCAAGTGCAGAGGCCAATAATTCATCAACGGCCTGGCCCGGTGTGGGCGTGGTAATTTCCACCAGTACATAATTGGCGGCGGTAAAGGGCAAGCGCAGCGTGGGGCTATGGGCCAGACCCACCGCCATCGCATTCGCAGTAATAAACTCGCAGGCGGTGAGCGCCTGGCCAGCCTTTGTCTGCACCGCCTTGAAAACCCCCACCGCGGCGTAAATGTTGGGAACGCCGACCATCGCGGTGGCATGTGCGGTGGCCGCCGGGTGCAGGCGAAGTACCGCCGCCGTAATGATCCCGAGCAAACCCTCGCCGCCAATGAACATCTGTTTCAGGTCAAAGCCGGTATTGTCTTTGCGCAGTACCCGCAGACCATGCCAAATCCGGCCATCAGCCAGCACCACTTCGAGCCCCAGCACCTGAGCGCGCATCGAGCCATAGGCCAGCACTTGAATCCCGCCGGCGTTGGTTGAGATCACGCCGCCGATCTGGGCTGTGCCCTCGGCGGCCAGACTAACCGGAAACAACCGCCCTGCCCGCGCTGCGGCTTCCTGCACTTCCTGCAGGGTAACGCCGGCTTCCACGGTGATGGTGTCGCCCGTCGCATCCAGGGCACGAATTTTATTCATCCGGCGCAAATTCATGACGATTTGCGCCGCACCTGCCACCGGCACCCCGCCTGCCACCAACCCGGTATTGCCGCCCTGCGGCACAATTTTAACCCCTGCCGCCGCGGCCAGACGCAAGACAGCGGCCACCTGGGCCGGGGTTTCAGGCAGCACCACACATACCGCTTTATGGTTATGAAGCCGCCGCCAGTCGGTCTCAAACGGCGCTGTATCCGGCGTGTCGGCAATTACTGCTTTGTCGCCCAGCGCACTGCGCAACTGGTTGATGAGATCCTTCATAGCCATTTAACCTTCGTAAAGATTGACGTTCCCGCGCGACTGAATGATGAAAGCGGAAGCATCAAGGGACAACGTCAATGCCACAATTTGAGAGCATTTTCACGCTCGAAGCAACCCAACTGAAATTCGGTACCGGCAGCGCCGAGGAATTGGGCTGGGAACTCAAGCGACTTGGGCTGACCAGCGTGATATTGGTCACAGACCCGGCGTTGCACGCCTGGGGGCTGGTTGAGCGCATTGAAGCCATTATCGCCAAGGCCGGGGTAAAGTTTGCCCGGTTTGAGGATATTCGGGTTGAGCCAACGTTAGAGTCTCTCAACAAGGCGATTGATTTTTGCGCTCAGCATCGGGCTGAGGGGTTTGTGGCTTTGGGCGGCGGTTCCACGATTGATACCGCCAAAATTATGAATTTGATCGCGGTGCATGGCGGTGCGATCATGGATTATGTGAACCCGCCGATTGGCGGCGGCAAAAAGCCCCCTTCACCGCTGATGCCACTGATTTGCCTGCCAACCACTTCGGGTTCCGGCTCGGAGGCGACCACGGTCGCGATTCTCGACATTCCGGAATTGCATGTGAAAACCGGCATCTCGCACCGCTATATGCGGCCTACTTTGGCGATTGTTGACCCGGATTTAGCCCGCTCGACCCCCGGCGGCGTGACCGCATCAGCGGGGCTGGATGTGCTGTGCCACGCCATTGAGAGCTATATTTCCAAGCCCTATAATGAGCGTCCAAAACCCGCCTCGCCTGATGAGCGGCCGCCTTATCAGGGCTCGAACCCTGTGGCGGATATCTGGTCATTGAAAGCGATTGAATTTTCTGGCGCGTTTTTGGCGCGCGCGGTGGCAGATGGTGATGATACCGAGGCGCGCGGCACCATGATGCTGGGGGCGACCATGGCGGGCATAGGGTTTGGCACCGCGGGCGTGCATATCCCGCATTCCATCGCCTACCCGATTGCCGGGATGAAGCATGTATTTCATGCGCAGGGGTACTCACGCAATTATGGCTTTGTGCCGCACGGGTATTCAGTGATTGTTAGTTCACCGGCGGCGTTTCGTTATACTTATGATGCCGCACCAGCAAAACATATTCAGGCGGCGGAATTGCTACGCGGGCATAAGATTGAGAACCCGGATGCTGAGAGTTTGCCGAGCGCACTGATTGATATGATGAAAGCGGTTGGCGCCCCCTCGGGGATTGCTGAGCTGGGATACACCGAGGCGGATTTTCCGGAAATTATTGCCGGGGCGTTGAAACAGCAGCGGTTGCTGGCGGGCGCCCCAAAGGCGGTGAATGCGAAGGTGCTGGAGACGATATTGGCGGAGTCGCTTTATAACTGGAAATAACGTTAAGTTAGCAATGCTTCACGTGAAGCGTTTTGGACGCAAGGCTTTGGTACAGATAGGAAATTCGGGAATCGACTAACGTGAAGTTAGAGGATTCCCGCCTGTGCGGGAATGACGCAGAAGAGTATCGAAAACCTTAGCCCTTCCCCAGCTTTTTCGCCAAGGCTTCCTCGGCGGTCGCCACACCGCCGTGAGCGGCGGACCATTTCATCGGGTCTTCGAGGAATTTGCGAACCCCTGCTAACGCGCTGTCGGAAAAATAGGGGCGGTTTTTGGCGGCTTCCAGCACGTCCCACCAGGTGCAGAGATGGTGCAACTCGATATCCATTTTCTTGAGCGTCTCGAAGCTGCCGGGGAACACGCCGTAGAAGAACACCACAAAGGTGTGGTTACAGATGGCCCCGGCATCCCGCAGGGCTTTGGCGAAGGCGATTTTTGAGCCGCCATCGGTGGTTAAATCTTCCACCAGCAAGGTGTTCAGTCCTTCCGGTACATCGCCCTCAATCAACGCGTTTTTGCCGAAGCCCTTGGGTTGCTTGCGCACATAGGCCATCGGCGCACTCATGCGCTCGGCGATCCAGGCGGCGAAAGGAATCCCCGCCGTCTCACCGCCGGCCACCGCCTGAATGGCTTCATAGCCAATGTGGCGGGAGATTTTCTCGACCGCCAGATCACAGATTTTGGCACGGGCGCGAGGGAAATAAATGATTTTGCGGCAGTCGATATAGACCGGGGATTTCCAGCCGGAGGTAAGAGTATAAGGCTCCTCGGGGCGGAAATTCACCGCCTTGATCTCCAGCAGCAGCCGGGCCGTGGTCAGCGCAGCGTCGCGGTCCCAGTCGCTTGCCCAGTCAATTTTCGCCGCAATCCGTCCGCTCATCGAAAGCTCCCATGGTTGAAGCGGTTTTCTATCGCGCCCGGCGCATGGCGTCCATGCGGGGTTAGCCGGGGTTAACGCGTGCGTCAGGGTTGTCGGGCCGGGCGATGATGATTAGGGAATGACTATAACTCAGGAGCTGAAATATGGCCAAAATCAAGGTAAAGACCCCGGTCGTTGAAATGGACGGGGATGAGATGACCCGGATCATCTGGGGGTTTATTAAGGAAAAATTGATCCTGCCCTACCTCGATATCGACCTGAAGTATTATGACCTCGGGATCGAATACCGCGACGAGACCAACGACCAAGTGACCTTGGATGCCGCCTATGCCACCAAGCAATATGGCGTGGGCGTGAAATGCGCGACCATTACCCCTGATGAAGCGCGGGTGAAGGAATTCAACCTTAAAAAGATGTGGCGTAGCCCGAATGGTACGATTCGTAACGTGCTGGACGGCACGATTTTCCGCGAGCCGATTATCTGCAAAAACGTGCCGCGCCTGGTGCCGCACTGGTCCGAGCCGATTGTGATTGGGCGCCATGCTTACGGCGATATTTACCGCGCCACCGAGACCAAAATCCCCGGCCCTGGTTTGGTGCAATTAACCTATCATCCAGCCGATGGCAGTGCGCCGATGCTGATGGATGTGCATGATTTCAAAGGCCCCGGTGTGGCGATGGGCATGCATAATACGCTGGCCTCGATCCAGGGTTTTGCCCGCGCCAGTTTGAATTATGGTTTGATGCGCAAATACCCGGTTTATTTGTCCACGAAAAACACCATCCTGAAAGCCTATGACGGCATGTTCAAGGATGCCTTCCAGGAAATTTACGACAACGAATTCAAGGCTAAGTACGAAGCCGAAGGCCTGACCTATGAGCATCGTTTGATCGACGACATGGTGGCCAG
>NCFD01000154.1 GCA_002281005.1 Acidocella sp. 35-58-6
AAGCACCCCATTAAAACCCGCGTCGCGCTAACCGGAACCTTGGTGGTGGCGCGTGATATTGCTCATGCCAAGCTGAAACAACGGCTTGATGCCGGACAAGGGCTGCCGCAATATTTGAAGGATCATCCGGTGTATTATGCCGGGCCGGCCAAAACCCCAACGGGCATGGCAACGGGCAGCTTTGGCCCTACCACCGCCGGGCGGATGGATAGCTATGTGGCGGAGTTCCAGGCGCAAGGCGCATCATTGGTGATGCTCTCGAAGGGTAACCGCAGCAAGGATGTGCTGAATGCTTGCCAGAAATACGGCGGGTTTTATTTAGGCTCGATCGGTGGCCCGGCGGCGGTACTGGCGCGCGATAACATCACCAAGGTTGAGGTTCTGGAATATCCGGAGCTTGGCATGGAAGCTGTGTGGAAGATTGAAGTGAAGGACTTCCCAGCGTTTATCGTGATGGATGACAAGGGCAATGATTTCTTCAGCGAGCTGGTCTGATGAAATTCACCGTTGATCGCATCGATCATATTGTGATGATCTGCAAGGATATTCAGATCACCGCCGCCTGGTACCAGCGGGTGCTGGGGATGGAGCGGGAAGAATATGGCGGCAAAAACCGTACCGCGCTGCGCTTTGGCGCCCAGAAGATCAATCTGCATGAGGTCGGCGCCGAAGTGATGCCGCATGCGCGTTTGACGCAGCCGGGGTCACTGGATTTATGTTTTGTGATCGCGGTGGGGCCGGATGATGCGATTGCACAGTTGCACGCCTGCGGCGTGGCGATTGAAAATGGGCCGGTGACGCGGATTGGGGCGCTGGGGGATATCGTTTCGGTTTATTGCCGTGACCCGGATGGTAATCTCATCGAGCTGGCCTCGTATCTCGGCGCTTGAGACTCGAGGATTTCGGGTATGAACTGCCCGCCAGCCATATAGCAACCGAGCCGACGCGGCCGCGTGAATCGGCCAAGCTGTTGCATGTGAAGCCTGATGCGTTGGGTGATTATACCGTGCGCGATTTACCCCGGTTGCTGCGCGAGGGTGACCTGCTGGTGGTGAATGATACTAAAGTAATCCCAGCGCAATTGACCGCCATGCGGGGGGCGGCGCGGATTGGGATTACACTGGACAAGCCCAACGCTGCTGGTGACTGGCTGGTGCTGCTACGCAATGCGCGGCGGGTGCATGTGGGCGATGTTCTGCAAATCGACGAGGCATTTTCGGCTGAGGTTATGGCCGTGCATGAAGGCGGCACGGCGGCGTTACGATTTAATGTGAGCGATGCGGCGTTTCTGGCGGCCTTGCAGCGTAGCGGGGCGTTGGCATTGCCGCCCTATATCGCCCGGCCCGGCGGCATTACCGAGCAGGACAAGGCGGATTATCAAACGATGTTTGCTGAGCATGACGGCGCGGTGGCAGCGCCCACCGCCGGTTTGCATTTCACCCCTGCTTTGCTGGAAGCCTTAGCTGCCAAGGGTGTTGAGACCGTACGGGTGACCCTGCATGTGGGGGCCGGGACATTTCTGCCGGTGCGGGTGGAGGATGTGACCACCCATAAAATGCACGCTGAACGCGGTATCGTTTCGGCAGCCGCGGCTGCGCGGATCAATGACGTAAAAGCCCGTGGCGGACGGGTGATCCCGGTTGGCACCACGGCGCTGCGGTTGATTGAATCGGCGGCGGGGAATGATGGCACGGTGCGGCCCTTTGTTGGCGAGACCGATATTTTCATTCTGCCCGGCTATAGGTTTAAGGTGGCGGATGTGCTGTTCACCAATTTTCATCTGCCGCATTCCACCTTGCTGATGCTGGTTTCAGCCTTTGCCGGCATGGCGCGGATTAAAAGCGCCTATGAACACGCCATTGCACATGACTACCGGTTTTACTCGTATGGCGATGCCTGCCTGCTGGAGCGGCTATGACGTTTTCCTATAAGTTGCACGCCTCTGACGGCGCGGCGCGGGCCGGCACCTTGCACACCGCGCATGGAGAGGTGCCGACACCCACCTTCATGGCGGTGGGCACGGCGGGTACCGTTAAGGCCATGACCGCTGATGCAGTGCGGGCCACGGGTGCAAAAATTGTGCTCGGCAATACGTATCACTTAATGCTGCGGCCCACGGCGGAGCGAGTGGCGCGGCTGGGTGGCTTGCATAAAATGATGGACTGGCCTGGGCCGATATTGACTGACTCGGGTGGCTTTCAAATTATGTCGCTCGCGAAATTGCGTAAGATGACCGAAGAAGGGGTGACGTTCCAATCGCATACTGATGGCTCGAAGCATTTTTTATCGCCAGAACGCTCAATGGAAATTCAGCATCTGCTGGATGCCACCATCACGATGGTGCTGGATGAATGCACGCCCTTCCCCGCCACCCATGATGAGGCGGCGATTTCGATGCGGATGTCCACCCGCTGGGCGAAGCGCTCTCGTACCGCCTTTATCGAGCGTGAGGGCTACGGGCAGTTTGGGATTGTGCAAGGTGGGATCTATGAGGATTTACGGCTGGAATCAGCGGAGGCGCTGCGCGCGTTGAATTTTGAGGGCTACGCCATTGGCGGCCTGGCGGTGGGTGAAGGCCAGGCGATGATGTTTGCAACGCTGGATGTCACCACGCCACATTTACCAACGGATAAGCCGCGCTATTTAATGGGTGTGGGTACACCCGATGATCTGCTGGGCTCAGTGGCACGCGGCGTGGATATGTTTGACTGCGTGATGCCGACCAGGGCCGGGCGCACGGCGCGGGCGTTTACCTCCAAGGGTATTTTTAATCTTCGCAATGCGCGGTTTATTGATGATGGCAGGCCATTGGATGAGACTTGTGGCTGCCTAGGCTGCCGCCGCCACACGCGGGCTTATTTGCATCATTTATTTCGGTGCGAGGAAATACTCGGGCCGATGCTGCTGACCATTCATAACCTCACCTATTATCAATCACTGATGCAAGGGGCGCGGGCGGCGATTTTGGCGCAGAATTTTGAGAGCTATTGCGCCGATACCCGCGCCGGTTGGGCGGCGGGTGATGACTGATATCAAAGCCGCCATCATCGCCCGTGCGGCAGCACTTGGCTTTGATGCGGTGGGGTTTGCGCACGCCACACTAACCCAAACGCAGCGCGATGGCTTACGCGATTATCTCGCTGCGGGGCATCATGGCGCGAT
Organism: Acidocella sp. 35-58-6; assembly: GCA_002281005.1. Classification (GTDB taxonomy): domain Bacteria; phylum Pseudomonadota; class Alphaproteobacteria; order Acetobacterales; family Acetobacteraceae; genus Acidocella. The sequence goes on from NCFD01000154.1 coordinate 3,163, forward strand.
GGGCTGGATGGCCGAGCGGGCTGAGCAACGGGCGGACCCGCAAACCTTATGGCCGGAAGCTGTGAGCGTGATTTCGTTGGGGCTTTCCTACGCGCCCGAAACTGATGCGCTGGCCACCACGCGTATCCCCGAGGCGGGCAATATTTCGGTGTATGCCCGCAACCGGGATTATCATGATGTCATCAAGGGCAAATTAAAACATCTGGGGCAGTTTATCGCCGTGCAGGGCGAAGGCGTGAAAGTGTTTGTGGATACCGCTCCGGTGATGGAAAAGCCGCTGGCACAGCGGGCTGGTTTAGGTTGGCAAGGCAAGCATACTAACCTGGTGTCGCGCGCCCATGGCTCGTGGCTGTTTCTGGGCTCGGTGCTGACGACGCTCGACCTGCCCCCCGACGCGCCCGAGGTCGATCACTGCGGCTCGTGCCGGGCGTGTCTCGATATCTGCCCGACCAACGCCTTCCCTGAGCCCAATCGCCTCGATGCCCGGCGCTGCATCTCCTACCTGACCATCGAGCTGGCCGGCCCGATCCCGGTCGAGTTCCGGTCCGCCATGGGCAACCGCATCTATGGCTGCGACGACTGCCTGGCGGTCTGTCCGTGGAACAAGTTCGCCCGGGTTTCCAGCGAGGCGAAGTTCCATGCGCGGGAGAGCCTGAAGGGGCCGTCTCTGGCGGAGTTGGCCAGCCTGGACGATCCGTCGTTCCGGGCGCTGTTCTCCAAGAGCCCGGTCAAGCGGATCGGCCGCGACCGGTTCGTGCGCAATGTGCTCTACGCCATCGGCAACAGCGGCGATTCAGGCCTGATGGGCGTGGTCGAGCCGTTGCTGAGCGATCCGGCGCCGGTGGTGCGCGGGGCGGCGGTCTGGGCGGCGCGGCGGTTGGCGCCGGACAGGGCGGCGGCGCTACGGGGCGTCGAAGACAATCCGCAGGTGCTGGCGGAGTGGGGCGCTTAACAAAAAGATCCTCCCCCTTTGGGGGAGGTGGCCCAGAGGGCCGGAGGGGGCCATCTCGGCCTAGGCAGCATTAGCCCCCTCAGTCGCTCCGCGACAGCTCCCCCAGAGGGGGAGCATCCAAACTACAGCTTCAGCAGATCCTCGATCGCCGACCTTGCCGCCGCGCCCAGTTCCGGATGCGCCAGGGCCAGGGCGACATTGGCCCGCAGCAGGCCGATCTTGTCGCCGCAGTCATAGGTGATCCCCTCGTATTCCAGGGCGTGGAACTCCTGGGTCGCCATCAGCTTGAGCATCGAGTCCGTCAGCTGGATCTCGTTGCCGGCGCCCTTCTCCTGGGACGCCAGCAGGTC
>NCFD01000155.1 GCA_002281005.1 Acidocella sp. 35-58-6
GAGCTCATCGAGCGACTTACCAGAGAGCTGACCATATCCAGGGAAGAGACGCACAGCAAAATTGACATCACCATCTTCGCCTTGATAGAAGATACGTATTCGATTTAACAACAAAAGGCCGCCGGATTATTCCGCCGGCCTTTTTGGTTCAGCGCCGCAACGCCATTTTGATCGGACCTTCACTGCGGCCATGCGTAAACTGGTCCACCAGCGGGTTGGTGGTGGTCAGCAATTCCGCCGCCGGGCCGGTCCAGGTAATTTTCCCATCATACAGCATGGCGGCGGTATCCCCGATCCGCACTGCGCTCGCCATGTCATGGGTAATGGCAATCGAGGTTGAACCCAGGCGCTTGACGCAATCCACGATCAATTCATCGATCACCGCGCCCATAATCGGGTCCAGCCCGGTGGTGGGTTCATCGAAAAACATGATCGCCGGCTCCGAGGCGATCGCGCGCGCCAGTGCCACACGCTTTTGCATCCCGCCCGATAATTCCGAGGGCGATAAATCCGCGACATTATCCGCCAGACCCACTTGCGCCAACACCTCAATGGCTTTGGCCCGGGCAGATCGCCGAGCTATTTTTTTCTCGGCCAGCAAACCAAACGCGACATTTTCCCAGACAGGCAGTGAATCAAACAGCGCACCGTTCTGGAACAGCATCCCGATTTGCTCGCGCAATGCCCGCGCCTGCGCCCGCGGCGCGCTCAGCACATCCACCCCATCAATTTCGATCACCCCGGAATCCGGCGTCACCAGCCCGAGGATCGATTTGATCAACACCGATTTGCCCGAGCCTGACCCGCCAATCACCACCAGACTGGTGCCGGGCGCCACATCAAGATCAACGCCGTCCAGCACCTTTTTGGTACCGAAATATTTCTTCAAATTGCGGACGCGGATTTTAGGGATGCTCATTTGGTGAACAGTAATTGCGTGAGAATATAATCAACCGCCAAAATCAGAATCGAGGCTGACACCACCGCCGAGGTGGTCGCCGCCCCCACGCCCTGCGCCCCGCCTTTGGAGCGATAGCCATTAAAACAGCCCATCAACGCGATGATAAACCCGAACACCGCCGCCTTGATCAACCCCGAGACCACGTCATCAGTACGCAAATGAGTAAATGAGCTGACAAGGTAAGTATGCGGGTTGAAGCCCAGCTTCAGCCAGGCCACCAAAAACCCGCCCATGACACCCAGAATGTCAGCAATCGCCACCAGCAGCGGCATCGCAATCATGCCGGCGATCAGCCGCGGTGCCACCAGATACTGCATCGGCTCGGTCGAGAGGGTGGAGAGCGCGTCGATCTGGTCGGTCACCCGCATGGTGCCTAATTCGGCTGCCATCGCCGCCCCGGCGCGGCCCGAGACCATCAACCCGGCCAATACCGGCCCAAGCTCGCGCGTCACTGATAAAATCACCACACTGGCAATCGCGCTCTCGGCGTTAAAGCGTGAAAACCCGGTATAGGATTGTAACGCCAGCACCATGCCGGTGAACAAAGCCGTCAGTGAGACGACGGGCAGCGAAAAATACCCGATCTCCATCAGCGCTCGGCCAATCATGCGCGGGTAATAAGGCGGGCGGATGATCGCAAACATGCCGGTACCGGCAAAAATCGCCAATTCTCCCACCAGCCCCAGCGCGTTGAGCACCGCCGCCCCGATATGGGCGATACCATTCAGAATCGCATTCATTTGAGTGGTGTCGCCCCGATGTAATGTCGTTGATAACGCGCCCCCAGGGCGGTCAGAATTTCATAGCCATTGGTATTGGCCGCCCGCGCCAGGTCATCAGGCGTGCAATGCGGGCCGAGCAATTCCAGGCTATCGCCCAAATTCAGGTTGGCAATTCCGGTAACGTCAAAAGTGGTAAGGTCCATCGAGACCCGGCCTACCAGCGGGGCGGGGGTGCCGTCAAAATAGCCGAATGCCTGGTTGGTCAAACTGCGGAAATACCCATCGGCATACCCCACCGCCACCGTGGCAATCCGGCTGGGCCGGCGTGCGGCCCACACCCCATTATAGCCAACCTCGGTACCGGGTTCGATGTCGCGGAGCGCGATGATCCTGCCATGCAATTGCACCACAGGGTTTAGCGGGTTGGGCCGCTCCGGGGTTGGGTTCACGCCATAAAGGGCCGCCCCGGGCCGGGCTAAATCCGAGGCAAATTTGGCCTCCAAAAACAACCCGGAGGAATTGGCTAAGCTCAACTTCGCCTCTGGAACCCGCGCCTGAAATTCCCGGATGCGCTGATACTGCGCCGCATTACTCGGATGCCCGGGAATTTCGGCATTCATCAGATGCGTCATCACATGGGTGATGCTGATACCATCCAACAACGCCCGGTTATTGAAAAGAATGTTGGTTTCAGCCTGCGACAGACCAAGCCGGGACATACCGGTGTCGGCTTGCAACAACGCGGGCAATTTCCGGCCCAGCCGTCTCGCCTCTGCCGCCCACAAGGCAATCTCGGGCAGCGAGGACAGCACGGGAATAATGCCGTGCTGGCTGAATTCCACCGCCTCGCCCGGCAACATCCCATGCAGCACCATCACGGTGGCATCACCCACCAGAGGCCGGATGGTCAGCGCCTCAGAGAGATGGGCCGTAAAAAAATTCCGGCACCCGGCCGCAAACAATTTTGGCGCCACGTAAGCGGCACCCAGCCCATAAGCATTGGCCTTCACCACCCCGGCGGTTTGACCCACATGGCGCGCAGCCAGCAACCGCCAGTTGGCGGCAATGGCATCAAGGTCGATGGTTAACTGAGATGGTGGGGTAAAACTCACGCGGCTTCATTCATGCACGGTGTCCAAATCCGCAAAGCGTGTGAATTCTCCTTCAAAGAACAAATCAATCTTGCCGGTCGGGCCATGCCGCTGCTTGGCCAAAATCAGCTCGGCCTTGTTATAGGCGTTGCTCATATCCGACTGCCATTTTTCCATCGCGTCACGGAATTTATCGTCCTTTTCGTAAGCCGCAATCTTCGGCTCCTTCTGCTGGAGATAATATTCATCGCGGTAAATAAACATCACCATGTCGGCATCTTGTTCGATGGTGCCAGATTCACGCAAGTCCGATAGCTGCGGGCGCTTGTCCTCACGCGCTTCCACGGCACGCGATAATTGCGAAAGGGCCAGCACCGGCACCGCCAGTTCCTTGGCAATCGCCTTCAACCCCTGGGTGATCTGGCTGATTTCCAGCACCCGGTTTTCCGGCTTGGTGCCGGCCGCCGGGCGCATCAGTTGCAAATAATCAATCACGATCAGCGCCAGCCCCTTGGTGCGCTTGAGCCGCCGGCAACGGGTGCGCAACGCCGAGAGTGTCAGTGCCGGGGTATCATCGATCACCAGCGGCAGGCTTGAAATTTCGCGTGACACTTTCACGAAATTATCGAAATCCTTCTGACCTATTTCGCCTCGCCGGATTTTATCGCCGGAAACCCGCGCTTCCTCAGCCAGCAACCGAGTCGCCAACTGCTCGGAGCTCATTTCCAGCGAAAACACCGCCACGGTTTCCTTTGGCACACCATTGGGGTTCTCGGCCCTGGCGTTATTGAGCAGCGCCTTGGCCGCCCCGAATGCGATTTTGGTGGCCAAAGCGGTTTTGCCCATACCGGGACGCCCCGCCAAAATCATCAAATCGGAAGGATGCAACCCGCCGGTTTTTTTGTTCAAATCCCGCAAGCCGGTATCCAAGCCAGAAACCGAGCCCTGGTTTTTATGGGCGGTCGCGGCAATCTCAATGGCCTTGGCCAGCGCCGCCTCAAAGGTGATCATCGCCCCTTCATTGCCGCCTTTGGTGGCCAGGTCGAACAATGATTGTTCCGCCGCCTCGATCTGGTCCTTGCCGTCCAACTCGGCATCCGCCCCAAAAGCGCGGTTGACGGTGAGCTCGCCGATATCGATCAACTGACGGCGGATCCAGCTATCATAAATCGCCTTGCCGTAATCCCCGGCATTGATGATCCCCACCATGGCCGAGAGCAATTGTGCCAGATATGCGGTGCCGCCCACTTCATCGAGCACGCCGGAATGCTCGAACTCGGCCCGCAGCAGCACCGGGTCGGCAATCTGCCCCGCCTCGCAGCGCCGCGCGATCGCCTGATAAATCCGCCCGTGGATCGGGTCGGCGAAATGCTCGTGGCTTAAAAACTCCGAAACCCGCTCATAGGCTTTATTATTGGCGAGCAAAGCCCCGAGGAGGGCTTGTTCGGCTTCAATATTCGTGGGGGGCAGGCGCTGGCTGATGCCAAACAACGGAGGGTCTATTGAGTTCATCGGGCAGTCTCTACGCTTTTATGGTGAGTCGGGACAGACAAAAAACCTGTGCACAACTATGTATAACGGGGATGGAATTATGGAGCCAAAAATGAACGGTGCCGAGAGTTTAGTTCACACGCTGCTGAATGCCGGGGTGGACACAGTATTCGCCAATCC
>NCFD01000156.1 GCA_002281005.1 Acidocella sp. 35-58-6
GCCCTGGGCGTGATCGGGCTGACCGCCAATATCGGGCTGGCCTATACCTTAAAGTTCCTGTGGGCACCGGTGTTTGATGAGCTGGCAGCACCGCTGACATGGCGTCTGGGGCGCAGGCGGGGCTGGCTGTTGCTGGTGCAGGCAGCCTTGGTGCTGGCAATTGCTGGGCTGGCATTATCAGACCCGGCGGCCAGTATTGCCGGCACACTGGCGTTTGGCGCGGCGCTGGCGTTTGTGTCCGCCAGCCAGGATATCCTCATCGACGCCTGGCGGATCGAGACCTTTGCGCTGGACCAGCAAGGTGTGGCGCTGGCGTGCTATGTGTGGGGCTACCGGGCGGCAATGCTGATCTCAGGGGCCGGGGTGATCGCGCTTTCGGTGCGCACCGGCTGGCATGAGGCGATATTGCTGGTGGCCGGGCTGGCCTTGTTGGGGCCGTTGGCAACGTTGCTGGCTGCCGAGCCGGTGGTGCCGGTGCTGCCGCACACCCAAGGCTTTGCCGCCCGTTTTGCCGAGGCTGTGGTGGCACCGTTGCAGGAGTTTTTATCGCGCCGTGGTGCTGTGGTGATGATCGCGTTTATAATCTCATTCCGGCTAGGTGAGGCTTTGGCCGGGGTGATGCTGGCGCCTTATTACACGTCACTGGGTTTCAACCGCGCGGTGATCGCGGTAGCAAACGGGCCGATTTCACTGGCGGCGACTTTGGTGGGCACGGCGATGGGCGGGTGGCTGGTCACCCGCATCGGCGTGGGAAAAGCTTTGCTACTGACAACCTTATTTCAAACATTGGCGCTGCTGATGTACCCGGCGCTGGGGTTATTCCCGGGTCAGCCGCATATGCTGGTGATCACCTCGGTGCTGGAATCCTTCGCCGAAGGGTTCCAGGATGCCACCTTCCTCACCTACATGTCCGGCCTGTGCAACCGGCAATTCACCGCCACCCAATATGCGCTGCTCTCCTCGCTCGCACCTTTGGCGCTGCGCACGATCGGCGGGTTGTCTGGCTTCATGGCGGCGGCGATGGGGTTTATTCCGTTTTTCATTATGACCAGTTTTGCCGCCGTGCCCGCCGTGGGGCTGCTGCTGGTAATTTTGCGCTATTACCCGCCTGAGGACCGCCGGGCCCCCGCATGAACCGGTTTCTGACCCTGCTGTTGCTGTTCCTGCCGCATCTGGCAATGGCGGATGCAACGCGGGTGGTGGTGCCGATTACCGAAGTGATTTTGCCAAATGGTGATCTGCGTTACAGCGTGCCGGTGCGCGTGGGCGGCGGGACGCCGTTTCCGGCATTGCTGGATACCGGGTCAACTGGCCTTAAAGTGTTTCGTACAATGGTGCCTGCGCAAAATTACCAGGACACCCATTTGGTCAGTGTGTCGTCGTTTATTGCGGGCGATAAATTGACCGGCACCATCGCCACAGCGCCCCTCAGTATCGGTGCCGCGGTCACCAGCATGCCGGTGCGTTTTGAGCTGGTGGACCAAGCTGCCTGTATGGCGTTCCGGCCAAATTGTGGTGCTGCCACGCTATCAGCATCTGATTACGGTATTGGTGGCGATGGTATTGCAGGCCAGGGCTTCCAGGCGATCCTTGGTGTTAGTTTGCAAACCGCAGACGATGTTGAAAATCCGCTGATGGATATCGGCGCGCGGCGTTGGATCATTGAGCTGCCCGAGCCCAACAGCCACCAAACCGGGGCGTTGATTATCAACCCCGACGATAATGACCTGCAGACTGCGCAGAGCTTCGCGCTGACGCACAGCGGCAATGGCTGGTTGGATATGTTGCAGGGGTGTTTAAATAATCTCAGCACCACCCAGCAGATTTGCGGACCAACGATTCTTGACACCGGCTCGCCGGGGATGATTGCGTATATTCCCAATGCGGTGAACACCACGCTGTGGAATGCCGGGGAAAATGCGTCATTGAGTTTTTCAGCCGCCAACCAAAGCAGCCTAAGCATGCCATTCAAGGTGGATGAAAGCCCGGGCACCGGCTTGTTGCAGCAGGCCGCTGATACCCAGCAGAGCTATATCCTCAGCGGGTTTTTGCCGTTTTTTTATAATGACGTGCTGTACGATGCACAGGCCGGCCGGATTGCTCTGCAGCCCAGGCCTGATGCCCCGAACCCGGCAACGAGCAGCACCGTGCCGCAGATGGGCGCGAACAGCGCCATCGAGGTGATCGAGATGAACGCGCCGGGAGCCATTCCGCAGGCGGCACCCAACGGTATGCCGGTGGTGATTACGCCGAGCCAGTGAGCGCCCGTGCTTTTGTCATGTTCAGGTAGGCGCGTATTTTTTTATTAAGCCAGAAAATAGGCGCCGACGCCCGTTTGATGAGGAGGCGCGAAAATGATGATTTAGTCGTCAGTTTCTTCCAGCACCACGCCCGGGTGGAAATACGCGTAAATCGTGCGGGCGGTGGTTTTGTTGATGCCCGTCACGGCTTCCAGCGCTTTCAGCCCGGCAGCCTTCACGGCACTGGCGGAACCGAAATGATTGAGCAGGGCTTTTTTACGGGCTGGGCCGATGCCCTCCACATCATCTAACTCGCTGACCGTAATTTTTTTGGAGCGTGCATTGCGGTGCGTGGTGATGGCGAAGCGGTGGGCTTCATCGCGTAGCCGTTGCAAAAAATACAATACCGGGTCGCGCGGCGGCAGTTGGAACGGCTCGCGGCCATTGGTGTGAAACCATTCGCGCCCGGCATCGCGGTCGGGGCCTTTGGCGATGGCCACCAGCGGAATATCGGCAAGGCCGAGGTCTGCCATAATGCCAGTGACCGCTGAGAGCTGGCCGGCGCCACCGTCGATGAGAATCAGCGACGGCCAGGTTTCATCCGAACGGTCGGGGTTTTCAGCCAGCGCGCGCGAGAAGCGGCGTTGTAGCACTTCACGCATCATCGCGAAATCATCGCCCGGCGTAATCATCGTTTTGATGGCGAATTTACGATAGGCGGATTTGATAAACCCTTCCGGCCCGGCGGCCACCATCACCCCGTAAGCCGAAGTACCCATGATATGCGAATTATCATAGGTCTCGATACGCGTGGGTGGCTCGGGCAAATTGAAAACGTCTCCGACAGCAGCAAGCAATTTGCCCTGCCCGGCGGTCTCGGCCAGCTTGCGCTCCAAGGCTTCGCGGGCGTTGGTTGCGGCATGTTTCACCACATCGTATTTCTCACCGCGCTTGGGCACCAGCAGGCTGATTTTGTGTTCCGCCTTCAATGATAGTGCTTCGGCGAGCAACTCAGCATCCTCAGGCTCGTTGGAGAGCAGCATCAAGGGCGGCGGCGGTTTATCATCATAAAATTGCGCGATGAAGGCGGCCATCACCTGCGCGGGCTCCTCGCCTTTGCTGTGTGCCGGGAAGACACTGCGGTTGCCGTTGTTGCGGCCGCCGCGAATGAAGAACACCTGCACACACGATTGTCCGGCCTCCTGATGCAGCGCGATCACATCGGCGTCGGTGAGGCTGGCCGGGTTGATGACATCAGAGCCCTGAATATAGGTGAGGCCGCGGATTCGGTCTCGGATGGCGGCGGCGCGTTCAAATTCAAGTTTTTCGGCGGCCAGTTCCATTTCGGTCGCGAGTTCTTTTTGCACCGCACCAGACTTTCCTGAGAGGAATGCTTTGGCTTGGTTCACTAACAAATCGTAATCAGTTTCCGAGATGCGGCCCACGCACGGCGCCGAGCAACGTTTGATTTGGTACAGCAGGCAGGGGCGGGTGCGATTGGCGAAAACCGTGTCCGGGCAGTTGCGGATGAGGAACACCCGCTGGATGGCCTGCACGGTCTGACCCACGGACCAAGCGGAGGCGAACGGCCCCCAGTAACTGGCTTTGCGGACCCGGGCACCGCGATGCTTGGTGATTTGCGGAAACGGCTGATCCTCGGTCAGCATCAGCCATGAATATGATTTATCGTCGCGTAACAGGATGTTGTAGCGCGGTTTTAGGCGCTTGATCAGGTTGGCTTCCAGCAGCAGCGCTTCGGCCTCGGTATGGGTGGTTAAAATCTCCATGGCGGCGGTGTCAGCCACCATCCGGCGCAATCGTTCCGGCAGGCGTGAAACCTGTGTGTAAGATACCACGCGTTTTTTGAGATTTTTGGCTTTGCCGACGTAAAGTGCGTCGCCTTTGGCATCGAGCATCCGGTACACGCCGGGGTTTGCCGGCATCGTTTCCAGAGCGGTCTCAATAATCGTGACGCCGGTTGCGGGAGAAATGTTATCCACGGTCAAGAGGGTTTATCTGTGGATAAGTCTGTGGGAAAGAGCAAATCATGCAGCTTAATACAAAGTTTCCAGCTTCTGGAACGAAAGTGAAATGTGTTCGGTGATTTTCAGTTAACATGCTGATTTTATTAAATATATTTATAAACTCGCTGTCACAATTATGTTAAGATTGAG
>NCFD01000157.1 GCA_002281005.1 Acidocella sp. 35-58-6
GGAGGCTAAAAACGGCGCGAGTAACGCCACCCGCGCCAAAAAGCTCTCGGCCACCGCGACGTTTTTTAAATACCTGCATAAGCGCCATGATATCGAAACTACGGCGCTGTCGCTAATTACTCGCCCCCGCGCGAAACGTCCGCTGCCCCGCGCGCTCACCCAGGCCGACGCGGCGCTGGTGACCACCGACATCGGAGAGGCCTCAGATATCGCCGCCATTCAAGCGCGTGACGCCGCCCTGATGTTCCTGTTGTACGGTGCGGGGTTGCGGATTAACGAGGCGCTGAGCCTGAATGTTGGGGATATTCCAAGTGCGGGCAACCCGATGCGTGTCACTGGCAAGGGCAATAAGCAGCGTATAGTGCCGATTTTGCCGGTCGTGCATGAGGCACTGGCCACTTACCTGAAACTCCACCCGAACCCAACTGCTGCCGCGCCCTTGTTTGTCGGCTTGCGTGGTAAGCGCTTGAATGCCGGTGTGGTGCAAAAAACCCTGCGCGATTTCCGCCGCCTTAACGGCCTGCCGGAGCACGCCACCCCGCACGCGCTGCGCCACTCGTTTGCCACCCACTTGCTCTCTGGCGGGGCCGATCTTCGTTCCATCCAGGAGCTACTCGGCCATGCCAGCCTCTCCACCACGCAACGCTACACCGATGTTGATACAGACCAGCTTATGGCTGTTTGGCGCTCATCCCACCCCAGGTCCTAGGGGTTATTTCGGAAGTGGGTAGCTGAGGGCTGACGAGGAATTTTTGCGCTGGCGAGGACAGTTTGAAGCTGCGATGGGTCTCAGTGCGCCGAAAACATCAAGAATTCAGTGCTAAAAAGACCGGTCAGACCGACCCGATCTACTTTTGAAACAGCCTCTTAATCGTTGGCGGGGTACAATGCCATCAGGCGCTTCTGGTAGCGCCATAGGCTGAATAGGCGGGGCAGGCCGATCGCTTTTAAGCCCTTACCGCGCATGATCGCTCCGATTTTGAACGACTCCCCATAATGGAAAAACTGCGTCTGATAGGCTTTGCGAATACTTGTTGCCGGGTCCCAGATATTTGTAGCCTCAGAACCACTGCCGTTAAATTCGATGATTTTGAAGTTCTGACCGGCGCGCAAATCATCCAGGTTATCATAGCGCAGGTCGATCCGGGAGAAGTATAAATCCGGCATATCCTTGGCAATCGCATCGATGCGTGCGGTCAGGCAGGGCGTTACGATATCCAACCCATCCTTGAATGTTGAGCCCCGGCAATGGTTGCCGACAAATACCAACTGCACGGTCTCACCGGGGGCAGGTATCCGCTCGGCCTTGGCCGCCAGTTTAGGTAGTAGCAGTTTTGATAAGGCGCGCAGGCGCGGGTCGGCATTGATTAGTGACCGGATCGTCTGGACCCCGTCGCCGGTGACAGCGGGAGGGTATTTCAGGGTGATCGAGGTGATCCGTCCCGTGGCCTCGCCTGGACGGCGAATATAAAACACCCCAGCCTCACCTGGCTTGGTGACCAAGGCCTGCAATTGCAGCCGGGTGGCACGTGGGAACGCGGCAAGGTACGCGGCCAGCCCGGCATCGTCCCGCACTACCCTCACGCCGACGCCGTTACAGCTCATGTCCGGCTTGGCAACCAGCGGGTAGCTCAAATGCGCCTCCGCCATCGCGGATTTCGCCCGTGCTAAATCATTAGCATCGTTGTGGCCGAAGGTTGTGAGCTCGGCGTAATTGGCAATCCACGACCGGGCGAACGGACCCGCCAACGCCAGAATATCGTTTTTAGACTCCCCGCAAATGCCCCCGGCTGTAATTCGTGGGTTGGCCAGACTCGGTAACGTGACGCTGCGGTATCTGATAGATTTCAAAATCCAGAAAACCACCACCGGAGCGTAAAACAGCCAGCCCGGCCAGAACTCAAAAAATGACACCGGGGGTTTAGCTGGACTCAGGGGGCTCCAGCCGGCTGGTATGAAACGAGCTCGCAGAGCGGTTGCGAGCGAAGTTTCGCTCATTGTGATGTCCTATTGTTATACAGCCTTGCGGCCAAACGTCCTGTAATAATCAACATGCCGCAAAAAACCCCTAAACCAGCCCAGCGCCAAGCGCCAAGATAAACCATCATCAAGAGTCCCAGCTTCATACTTATAAAGAACAGTCCGGAAGTCCAAATCAAGGTTGCACCGATGGCCGCTGTTGTGAACTTTTGTAACGGGGCGTGTAAAAACCCCATGGTTGTATATGTGGGGAGCCGCAGGCCCGGAATGAAGCGGCTGACCAAAACAATCGGAATAACCCGTTGGCTGACCCATTCGCGCCCCAAATCCTGCCGTCGCGCCGGCACAAAGCGCTGTGCCCACCGATGATGAGCCGAGAGCCACCCGAGCCCATACAGCCCAAGGTCGCCTAACACGATACCCGCATAAAGGGCCCCCAGCGCCAGGGGCAATGAAAGAAAACCCGTGGCCACCTGCATGGCGGCCAGCAGTGTGGCGGCATCTTCGAGAATAAAGGTGCCGCCAATGATAATGGCCGCCTGCAACGGTTTGCTGCCGGCGGCGGCGGCCAGATAGCTGGTGAATTCTGAGGTCAACATGGTGCCGTCACATACGGGTGCGGCAGGTAAATGCCAAACCGGCGGCGCTGATTAGCCGTCTGAGAGGTTGCGTGACGCCAAATGGTCTGCTTGCGGCGGGATGATGAGGCACGAACTCCCATGCGCCGAGAGTTGCGAGCAGGTGGCGTGCGCGGCGTCGTGCGAGAGGCCAACGACCTGGGCTGTCCACATGATTTTACCATGAACTTCCAACCGGGCCACGTGGGCGATCCCCTCGCCACGCATCCGCCGCACGGCGTTGGCCTGGGCGCGGGCACTGCTCAATAATTTATAGCTGCCAACCTGAGCGGTCCAGCCGGACGTATCATCGTGCGGTACTGGCCGGTTTGCCGCCACTTCAACAAGCTTGGTATGCGGCTTGGCCCTGGCCACCGGGGCGGTCGCCGGGCGGATCGTCGCCGCATCCGCTGACGAGATAAAGGATGGACCGTTATGTTGAACGGGCTGAATGACGGGCGGCAGATTGCTTGCCACCGTGGTACCCGTGGCGCTGGGACCTTCAAAACCATTATCCAGCATGGCGGTCATTTGCTGGTAAGTGGCGCCCCAGGAGGGCTCGTGCAACTCAACCCCGATCAGCACGCGGCCATCACGTACGGCGCTGGTAATCAAGTTGTGGCGGGCCAGGGTGGTGTACCCGGTTTTCATGCCGGTAGCCCCGGGGTAGGTTTTTAACATACTGTTATTGCTATAAATTGTATGCCCATCGAGGTCGAATTTCTGGACCTCGAAAAACTGCTGGTCCTGCGGGAACGTCACCACAATGTCGCGCGCCAAAATAGCAAGGTCACGGGCGGTAGAAACTTGGTAGGGGTTGGGCAGACCCGAGGCGTTGTAAAACCGCGTTTGCTCCATGCCCAGCGCATGCGCCCGCTGGGTCATCAGTTCAGCGCAATGCTCTTCAGAGCCGCCCCCCAGATATTCGCCAAGTGCCGTGGCCGCATCGTTGGCGGACATCGTTGTCATCGATAAAATCGCCTGCTGGACCGTAATAGTGGACCCTGGCGCGAGGCCAAGTTTCACCGGTTGCACGCTGGCGGCATGTTCGGAGATGGGGATTCGCGTATCAAGCGTGATCCTACCGTCGCGCAAGGCTTGAAACGCAAGGTCGAGGGTCATCAACTTGGTCAGGCTTGCCGGGTAGCGAGGGGTATCAGCGCCGGTGGCGGCCAGCACATGGCCGGTACTGGCATCAATTAAAATGGCGCTGACACCAGGGGCGGTAGGCCCAAAGCCAGTATCGGCCGGGGCCAATGCAACATGCCGGCTTTTGTCAGTACGAGCCTGCGCGGCAGGGGCGAGCAGTAAACTGGCGGCGGCCAAACATGAACCGACCGCAAAAACGGTCAAACCAGAAGACCCCACGTTTTGTTTTGCCCGTAACATGATGCTCTATCCAACAATTTTATGAATTGCATTACACAGTGATACCGTCGTCTGTCCAGCCAATATAACCAAAAGTCGTAAAAAGCCAAAGGCTTAGCTAACACTTCCTCAGACAAAATCCGGTAATGAGGCACCAAATATTTTTTGTGCGGCGCAACATTCTGCTTGACCTGTTGATTTCATTCAACTATACCATTTTTGCTGCACTGCGGTAGATACCGTTTTCGCTCGACGTGTTGGGGCTGGTGCAGAGGTTTTAATCATGTCCTAACCAGGAGTTTGACTATTATGAGCACCACCAAGTCCAAAGCCGCCGCTGCTGTTGTTGATTCGACCGCTGAGACCGTGAACGAAACCGCCGCTGCCGCTGCCAAGGGTTTCACGCTGCCAGAATATCCTGCCCACGCGGCGTGCGCACC